>NZ_JBSHAP010000101.1:0-33826 GCF_053611565.1 Kitasatospora sp. NPDC054795 | reverse complement strand
TCTCAAGGAACGGACGCTTCCTTCGGACCGCCTTCCAGCGGACCCTCCGGGCTTCGTTCTTTCGTGTTTCCAGCTTATCAGATGTTTTCCGCTCCATTTTTCGGAGTTTCATTCATTCGATTCGCTTTCGCCTTTCGGCACTCCCAAACTCTATCAGAGCTTTTCGGTCCGTTTTCCCCGGTCATTCTCGAATTCAGATTCGAACTCGTTCCGAGGGGCCATCCCGTGGGGCAACCCGGAGAACACTACTCCCCTTCGGGTCGGAGACCAAATGCTCAGACCGCCGGGCTCGGCCGGGTGACCCGCTCGGCGACCGCAACCGTGGCGCGTCGCGGCAGGAGTCGGGGCGCCAGGGTCCCGAGACGGTTGAGGAAGCCGTCGACGACGCTCGGCCGCCCCTTCTCCAGCGCTGCCAGCGTGGTGGCGACGACCTGCTCGGGCCGTCGGCGGATGCCCACGGCGGCCTGCTCGCCGGCGACGTCGAAGAAGGGGGTGTCGGTGGCACCGGGGCAGATCGCCAGGGCGCGGACGTTGCTGCCGCGGAGTTCGTTCGCCAAGGCTTCGGTGAAGGAGAGCACGTACGCCTTGGTGGCGCCGTAGACGGCCATCCGGGGAATCGGCTGGAATGCGGCCGTACTGGCCACGTTGACCACCGCGCCCCGGCCGCGCTCGACCATGCCGGGCAGCAGCCGGGCGGTCAGGTCGGTGAGCGTGGCGCAGTTGAGCTGCACCTCCTCGGCCATCCTCGTCGGATCGCTCGTGGCGACGGCGCCGAAGGTCGCGAAACCGGCGTTGTTGATCAGGACGTCGACCGTCACCTCCAGCTCCTCGACGCGGTCCTGCAGCTCCGCGGCGGCGCCGGGACGGGCGAGGTCGAGCGGGACGACGTGCACGGTGACGCCGTGCGCCGCCCTCAGTTCCTGCTGGAGGCGGTTCAGCTTGTCCTCACTACGGGCAACGACGACGAGGTCCGACCCGCGGGCGGCGAGCTCGCGGGCGAAGGCGGCCCCGATGCCGGTGGACGCTCCCGTGATCAGGGTGGTCTTGCGGGCGAAGTCCATGACTCTCCTCGATGCGACGGGATTCGGTTGCGGCTGGTGCTCGGCAGTCGGCGGCTGGCGGTCGGCGGTCGGCAGTCGGCGGTCGGCGAACACCCGGGTCCGCTCCACGGACCCCAATGTAGACACCGACAACAATGTTGTCAACGACTACATGCTCGTATGCTGATGCCCATGCGAACGGGCCACTACCACCACGGAGACCTCCGCGCCGCGCTACTGGAACGCGCCGAACAGACCCTGCGCGAGCAGGGCGCCGACGCGCTGTCCCTGCGCGAGCTCGCCCGCTCGCTCGACGTGAGCCACGCCGCGCCCAGCCGCCACTTCAAGGACCGGCGCGCCCTGCTCGACGCCCTCGCGCTCGCCGGCGTCCAGCGGCTCACCGCCGCGGCCCGCAGCGGTCTCGCCAGGAGTGGGGACGGCTTCCGCGAGCGGGCCTTCGCCGTCGCCCGCGCGTACGTCGACTTCGCCGCCGACCACGGCGCACTGCTGGAGCTGGCCTTCGCCCGCAAGCACGACCCCGCCGTGACGGACGGACTGGAGCTCGCCTGGCAGCCGCTGAAGGACGACCTCCGCGCGCTCATCGCCCTCGGCCAGGCCCAGGGACTGATCCGGGCCGGCGACGCCGACCGGATCGGCGCCATCCTCTTCACCGCCGTCCACGGCGTGGCCGCCCAGACCGCGAGCGGTCGACTCTCCGGCCCGGCCCTGGACGAGGTCTTCGACGACCTGCTCACCCACCTGCTCCGCGGCCTGGAGCCGGGCGCTGACGACGAACCGCTGGCCGAGCCCACCGCCCCGGCCTGCTGACCGCCGCCCAGCAGCTGCCACCCCACCGACGGCCGCCCCGCCGAAGAACGGCCGGCCCGCCGAAGAACAGCCACCCCGCCGAAAGGCAGCCGACCGCACCCGCCTGCGCCGAGTGCGGTCGGGTCGGGCCGTCTCCTACGTGAACAGGCGGTCGCCGCTGGTGGCCATGCGGTGGGTGCCGCTGTGGTGGTTCACCCAGTCCCTGACCAGGTTGACGGCGTTGGCGCACTGCCAGCTGTTGTCGTACTCCCGCACGCCGGTGAAGGCGCCGTAGCCGGCGATGATGCCGTCCACCTGGGCGTCGCCCAGCAGCTTGTCGACGTACCAGGGGTCGTTGTAGGTGGTCGTCCAGGAGAGGGTGGCCGCGAGTCGTCCGGCGGCCCGGTCGGCGGCTCCCTTCTTCAGTTCCGCGCAGGTGTTGTAGGTGGCCTCCGTGCAGTTGCCGAAGCCCTTGGTGATGTCGCTGTCGCCGTAGTCCATCGCCCGGCGGCCGGCCGGGAAGCCGGTGCCGGACTTGGCGAAGGCGCTCTGCACCTGGTCGCGGGTGCCGGTCGTGGTGATGCCCTCCAGCGGGCCGAGCCTGCCCTCCAGGCTCTTCCAGCCCCGGCCGCCGACGTCCGGGGTGCTGCCGCCGTGGTACTCGTAGAAGCCGTAGAGCACCTGGATGCCGGCGGCCGTCAGCCGCTGGGCCTTGTCGCGCAGTCCGGCGACGCTGCAGGTGCGGTTGGGCTCCTCGCCGCAGTAGTTGGGGTCCTTGATGTCCAGCCAGACCAGCGACAGCCGGCGTCCCGCGTTGGCGTTGGAGACGATGCGGTCGAGCATGCTGTCGAAGCTGGGGCCGAGCCGGTTCTCGCCGGCCGAGGAACAGTCGTGGTAGGCGCGCCACTCGTTCGGGTTCCACCAGGCGCAGACGTCGATCTCGATGGCGTTGGCGCCGTGGTTGATCGCGGCGTCCACGCCGTCCAGGGTGTCGACCCGGTGCGCGATGGCGTAGATCGGGTGACGCCGGTCGGCGGCGGCCGCCGCCGGGGTGGTGCCGAGCGCGGTGGCGCCGACGATCCCGCACAGCGCCGCCGCCAGTGCCGGGAGGGTTCGCGAGCGGGTACCGCGCCTGGGGTGAGAGGTCAAGGGGGGACACTCCTTCTTGTTGGTGTACCGACAGGACGATCCCACCAACTGCGCCTCGGCGTACGGCAAACGGGCCATGAACGACATCCGGGGGGACTCGGCCAGGACACCGCAACGGCCGTCCGTCAGCCGAGCGGCGCCAGCACCCCGTGGGCGTCGGAGGAATACGCGTCGAGGCCGGGGTGACGCTTGAGCAGGTCCGCCACGTCGTCGAGCGCCCCGGGCTGCTCCGTCATCCGCCGCGGCACCACCAGCCGGCCGCCCTGCTCGGGCGGGACCAGCCCGCCCACCAGGGTGCGGCGGACGGTCCGCTCGTGCCGGGTGCCGCGGCCGGTGCCGCCGTACGGGTCGCGGGCCAGGGCGCTGACGCCGCCGCGGGCGGAGAGCTGGTCGAGCTCCGGGACCAGCCGCCAGACCTGCTGGGCGTGGTGGCTCTGCACCGAGCCGGCCAGGTTCGCCTCCAGGCCGTGGGCGTGGCACAGCTCCACGAAGAACCGGATCTCCTCCAGCGAGAGGATTCCGGCCCTGGCCAGACCGTGCCGGTCGGTGTCGTGACGGTCGAGGTCGGCGAGCTCCGGGCCGCCGGCGGTGGAGACCAGTCCGATCCGGGCGACCTTCAGCAGGATGCTGGTGTCCACCATGATCGCGTCGGCACCGGCCGCGGCGCTTGCCTCGACCACCGCGCGGATCGCCTCCCGGTCGGTGCGACGGCCCGGCGTCAGGCCGTGACTCCGGTGGGCGAAGGGCTCGTTGACGGCCACGAAGCCGGTGGGCGCCTCCGCCGGCAGGGCGCCGGACGCCCTCAGCCCGGCCAGGTCCGGCCGCCGGCCGTCGAAGAGCGGCCCGCCGTACACGTCGAGCAGCGCGTCCGCGTACTCGGCGAGGTCGAACGCCCCCGGCGTGGACGGCGCGCACGGGTAGTACTCCCGCAGGCCCACCAGGGCGCGCCGCACCTGCGGCAGCGTCTTGCGGGCGTCCCACAGGTCGAGGTCCTGGGCGAACAGGACGGACATCACCCGGGCGTGCGACAACTGCTCGCTCCGGCGCAGCGTCGCCGTGATCTCGCCCAGCACCTCGGCCAGTTCACCGGGCCGCATGCCGTCCAGGCCGACCTTGACGATCCCGCAGGGATGCACCCGGGTGCCCATCGCCAGGGCGACTCCGAGGGCGGCCTGCGCCGCCTTGCCGACCTGCTCGTACGCCGACTTGGGCAGGGCCAGGCCGTTCTCCGCACGCCGGAACAGCAGCTGGTCCTCGCCGATGTTGGTGCTCAACTGGACCGGGAGGTCCCGCCGGGCGGCCAGCACCGCGTCCGCGATGTCCATGATCCGGCGCGGCTTGATGGTCCCGAGCGCGCTGCGCGGATCCTCGCTGTCGATGATCCGCGCACCGCCGAGGACCGCCTCCCGCGCCTCCTGCGGGTCGAAGACGCTGACCAGCAGCCGTCGATCCGCTCCGACCGCGCCGGGTATGCCGGACATTCCGATGGTCGACACCGTTCCCCCTCAGAAAGCTGACGCTCATTCGGGGGTCAGTCTTGACCGCCGGGGGACCCCTGCCGACCGATCGACGATCGGCCACCACTCGAAGGAGTGAAGGTCCTTGACAATCCCCCTCTACGACCAGCCCAACCCACCGCCGGGGCGCCCGGGTTCGAGCCGCGCTCCGCCCTCCCGCACCGGGCGGCCGCCAACATGAGGTGAACACTTCACCACGGGACGGGATCGTGTTAGCGTCCCTCGGATGTCGAGGATTCTGGTCACCGATCTGGACGGCACCTTACTCGGCGGCACCCGGGGCGACCGGCGCCGACTGCGCGACGCCCTGGCCCGCCACCCCGAGGTGACCCCGGTCTTCGCCACCGGGCGCGGGCTGGCCTCCGTCCGCGAGATCCTCCGCGATCCGCTCGTCCCGCGACCCCGGTGGATCATCGCCGATGTCGGCGCCACCGTCGCCGACGGCACGGACTTCACCCCGGCCGACCCGGTGCAGGAACAGCTGCGGACCGGCTGGCCGGGCCCGGACCGGGTGCGCGCCGCGCTGCGCGGCTTCCCCCTACTCGGCTACCAGCACGGCGTCGTCCAGGACGGCCGCTGCTCCTACCACCTCGACCCCGAGGGGCTCACCGACGAACTCACCGCCGCCGTCGAGGCCCTCGGCTGCACCTGGGTGTACTCGGCGGACCGCTTCTTCGACGTGCTGCCGCCGGGAGCCTCCAAGGGCAACGCCCTGCGGGCCCTGGCCGGGAAGCTGGGCTGGCAGCCCCAGGAGATCCTCGTCGCCGGCGACTCCCTCAACGACCTCTCGCTGTTCCGGGCCGGCACCCACGCGGTGGTCGTCGCCGGAGCCGAACCGGCCCTGCTCGCCGCCCTCACCACCACCCACGCCGACAACCCGCTCCTGCACCGCCCCGACCGGGCCGGAGCGGCCGGCATCCACGCGGCACTCCGGGAGCTCGGCTGGCTCGCCCTCGCACCCGGGCCCACCCGCTCCGCCCCCGAACGCCCCACGGGCCGGCACGCCCTCGTGGTCGCCTACCACCGCCCGCCGCTGCACTGGAACGGCGAGAGCTGGCAGCCGCCCAGCAGCCCCAACGGCATCCTGCCCACCCTGACCAGCGCCTTCACCAATGGCCTGCCAGGCGTCTGGGTCACGGCCCTGGTCGGCGGCGGCCCGAGCGCCGACCCGAGCGCCGACCAGGGCGGCGACCCGGACGACCCGCCGTACGCCGACCCCCACGACGACAGCCGGCCGCACCCCACCGGGCTGCCTCTCTCCCCCGTCCCGATCGACATGGGCACCTGGACCGGCTACTTCCACCGGGCCTGCAAGGAGACGCTGTGGCCGGTCCTGATGTCCGAACCGGCCCGGTCGGTCTTCGACGAACGGTCCTGGGCCGACTACCGGACGGTCAACGCACGCTTTGCCCGCCGCATCGGCGCACAGGCCGCGCCCGGCGCCACCGTCTGGCTCCACGACTACAACCTCTGGCTGGTCCCGGGCCTGCTGCACCGCATCCGGCCCGACCTCGGGATCGGGCTCTTCCACCACACCCCCTTCCCGGCCCCGGACGTCTTCGCCGCCCTCCCGGTCGCCGCCGAACTGCGCGGCTCACTGGCCCGCCTCGACTGGGCGGGCTTCCACACCGAGGAGTTCGCCGGGAACTTCCGCCGGACCCTGGCCGGCCTGCCCGATCCCCCGCGCACCGGCGTCCACCCGCTCGGGGTCGACCGGCCGGCCATCGAGAAGCTCGCCCTCGGGAGCTTCGCCCTCCGCCGCGGGCCCCGCCTCGGTCCGGCCGCCGGCCGCGTGGTGCTCTCGGTCGAACGCCTCGACTACGCCAAGGCCCCGATCCAAAAGGTGGAGGCCGTCGACCGCCTGCTCCGCCGCCGGCCCGGGCTGTGCGGCCGGCTCACCTTCCGGCTGGTCTGCCCGCCGCCCGAGCCCGGCATCACCGCCTACGACAGCACCCGCCATCGACTCGAACAGCGGGTCGCCGAGGTCAACTCCCGCTGGCGGCAAGGATCCTGGCAACCAGTCGACTACCTCCCCCGCAGCCTGTCCACCGCCGCGGTCGTGGACGAGTACCTGTCGGCGGACGTGCTCTGGGTGACCTCGCTCCAGGACGGGATGAACCTGGCCGCCAAGGAGTTCGTCGCCGCCCGGGCCGCCGTGCTGCACCGCGACGCGGAACCGGGCGTCCTGGTCCTCTCCCACCGCACCGGCGCCGCGGCCGAACTCGGCGGGGCCGCCCTGCTCACCGACCCCCACTCGCCCGAGGACCTCGCCGCCGTCCTGGCCCGTGCGCTCGACCTCGACCCCGCGGAACGCCGGGCCCGGATGGAGCGGCTCGCCCAACTCCTCGGACGGGAGCGGCCCGCGGAGTGGGCCGACCGGATCGTCCGCGCGATCCGCGGCGCCTCCGCCACGCCGCCGAGGGCCCGGCCGTTCGCCCGCCCGCGCCCGGAAGCCGCGGGCGGGCCCTGAGTCAGCGCCTCGGGCCGACAGCGGCGTACAGCGCGCCGCCGGTCACCAGCAGCACCACCGCGGTCCAGGTGGACGCCTCCGTGCCGGGGGGAAAGGTCATCCACCCGAAGACCTTCCCCACGATGGTGGGCGGCAGCGGCGGGACGAGGACGGCGAACGCCAGCCAGCCGGTCGGCAGGGTCCAGGCCAGGTGCGCCCCGCAGAGCACCGCCCCGAGCGCGGCCAGACCGACCAGGCCGGCGCTGTCCCGGACGACGACCTCGGTGGGGACGAACGTCGGGCCCACCGCCTGGACCGCCAGCAGCGCCGCACCGGCGACCGCGCCGATCAGCACCGTGTGCGCCGCCCGGCGGGGCGCCCACCGGATCGCGGCCGTCCGGTCCAGTGCGAGGTCCTGCCCGCCGAGCCCGACGGAGCCGGCCGCCACGCCCGCGGTGAGCACGTAGAACGCGGTCGGGTCCAGCGCATCCGTCACGCCCGTGCCGTCGCCCCGGGTGAGGGCCCACACCGCCAGCGCGACGAGCACGACCGCGGCGGCCGAGGTGGGCACCTGCCGTGAACGCGCGTACAGCATCAGCCACCTCATCGCGACACACCTCCCACCGGCGCCTCGCTCAGCCTCGCCGTGCAGGAGAGGGCTGCGGTGCGCAGCTCGGCGATCCGCGAGCGCTGCTCGGCGGGCGCCAGCCCCTTCAGCTCCTGCCAGAGGGCGTCGGCGTCCGCCCAGGCCTTGCGTGAGAACACGTCGGTGGCCTGCTCCGCCATCGGTCGGAGGGCGGGGTCACCGAGGGCCCAGCTCACGACGACGCTCTGGTAGGCGATGTCGTTCTGTGACCCGCCCTCCCGGGAGGTGCGGGCCTGGCAGCTCGGCGCCAGGCCCTGGGCGACCAGCGCGCGGGTCAGGTCGTTGCCGGTCGCATCGATGAACAGCTGATCGTCGAAGTCGACCAGCACCGCGTCGGCGGGGAGCGAGCGGGGATCGCCGAGCGCGCGCAGCGCGGTGTCCTCCCGTACCGAGGTCGGAGCCTTGTCGCCCAGGGCCTCCTGCATCACGCGCAGCGCCTCCCGGCCGCGCGGCACGAGCTCGGTCAGGTGCGACCGGCTGGCCTGGGTCACGCACACCGGTCCGTCGCACACCATGGCCGCGGCGGCCTTGTCGACGACGTAGCTGTCGCGCGCGGCGGCCGGCAGAACCAGCAGGGCCACGGCCGCGCCGGCCAGGACGGGGGTCACCGCGAGCAGCCGGGCCCGGCGGGTGGCGGCCGCCAGCAGCGCGAGGCCGGTGGCGAGCAGGCCGAGCAGCCAGACCGTCTGGCCGAGGTGGACGGAGTCGGAGAGGGTCAACAGCATCTGCCGCGGGTCCGCGGTCACCGGGGACAGCAGGCCGATCCGGTTCGACGTCCTGCTCTCCGGCACCTCCCCTTCGATCCGTATACGCATCATGCCTGTCACCACGAGGCAGGCCACCACCAGGGCCGGCGGGGTGAGGACGGAGGGCAGCGTCCGCGCGACGCCCATGGCGAACACGGCGGCCGCGACGAGGCCCAGGACCGCCACCAGCGAGATCGGCAGCCAGCCGAGGGCCGTGTAGGTGGTCGGGCCGAACGCCACCTGCGCTCCGCCCACGACGACGAGGAGGCCGAAGCCCACCGCCAGCGCGAGCGCGATCGCACCCGCCGGCAGCGCCGCACGGCGCCAGGCCGGCAGCGGCGTGGTCGTCAGCAGTTCGGTCATCCGCGAGCGGGGTTCACGCAGCCCGTACACCGCCCCGATGCCGACCACGAGGGGCAGCCAGAAGGCCAGCAGGGAACGGGTCCACATGGCCATGGTGGTCCACTGGGCCGTCCACCCCGCGGTGCCCCTCCACCAGATTCCGTCGATCAGGAAGAAGACCGCCAGGCTGCCGCCCAGGACGACGGCTCCGGCCCACGGGGCGGCCGAGCGCTTCAGTTCGGTACCCAGCACACGTCGGTTCACCACGCGCTCCCCTGCTGTCCGGAGGTGCGGAGCAGCGCCGAGTAGCCGCGCTCCAGGGGGCTGTCGCCGGGGTGCTCGGTGCTGCCCGCGGCGGCCAGTTCGTCCGGCGTGCCCTGGAAGACGAGGCGGCCGTCGGCGAACAGGACCACGTCGGAGCAGGCCGCCGCGACGTCCTCGACCAGGTGGGTGGAGACGACCACGCAGGTGTCGCGGCCCAGGTCGTGCAGCAGCTCGCGGAAGCGCAGCCGCTGTGCCGGGTCGAGGCCGGCCGTCGGCTCGTCCAGCAGCAGCACCGCCGGGGAGTTGACGATGGCCTGGGCGATGCCGGCCCGCCGCACCATGCCGCCGGACAGGGTCTTCATCCGGTGGTCGGCGCGGTCGGCCAGGCCCACCCGTTCCACGGCGCGCTGAACGGCCTCGGGGACATCCTTCTTCGGGACCTCCTTCAACCAGGCCATGTACTCGACGAACTCGCGCACCGTGAAGCGCTTGTAGTAGCCGAAGTCCTGCGGCAGGTAGCCGATGCGGCGGCGCAGGCCCCGGTGGTCGCCCACCTTGCCCAGGGAGGTGCCGAGCATCTCCAGTTCGCCCTCGGTGGGGCGCAGCACCGTGGCCAGGGTCCGGATCAGGGTGGTCTTCCCCGCCCCGTTGGGCCCGAGGAGGCCGTGGGCGCCGAGGCCCAGGGAGAGGTCGAGGCCGTCGACGGCCATCTTGTTCCGTCCGACGCGGACCTTCAGGCCGTCGGCCCGGATCTCCCAGGCGTAGGTCTTCGGCGCGGTGTCGGCCGCGCTCGTCACGGGTGTCATGCGATGGTCCCTTTCGATGGTGGACATTGGAGGGTGGACATGGGTTTCACAGCGTCGAGTACGCGTCCCTGCGGGCGGTCACGGTGCCGGCGCCGAGCGCGAGGAGCAGCCCCCACAGGGGCAACCGGTCCGGTTGCAGGGCCAGTTGCAGGACGGAGGGGACGCGGCCGGTGAGCGACGCGGGGGCCAGGACGACGGCGCCCCAGGCGAGCGCCAGCCCGACGGCGGCGCGGGTCACCCCGACCACGCTGCCCAGTGCCAGGGCGGTGGAGGTGAAGGCCAGGGAGGGCAGCAGCCACTGCGCGGCCGTCATGCTCCCGGTCAGCCATCCCCCGAGCAGCAGCGGGGGCAGGACCACCACGAGGACCGCGGTGGTGCGCCTGAGCAGCAGGGGCAGACCGGCGCGGGCGGTCGAGGCGGTCAGTTCGTGCGCCGGGTCCAGGCCGCTGGACCACGACGCGGCGACGCCGCACAGCGGCAGCACCGGCGCGAGCAGCGACACCAGTGAGGAGCCGCCGAAGCTCTCCGCCGGCGCGACCGCGTCCAGCAGCAGCGCCAGCAGGGTGACGACGGCGGTCATGGCCAGCCACGGGGTCATCACCGGCGTCAGCCAGGACGACACCCATCCCGGCCGGTGCCGCCGCGGGGCCGCTGCCGCCGCCGCGTCCAACTGCGGTTCCAGACCGGCCCGGACGGTGTCGACGAGCGCGGCGATGCCGGGCACCCCGGTGGCCACGGAGGCCGCCAGCCGGCTCCGGCAGGGCGCGCAGGTCTCCAGGTGGGCCTCCAGTGCCCAGACCGTGTCCGCCGCGATCGTCGTGTCGCCACGTGCGTAGTCGTCGATCAACTGCCTGGACGCGTGTTCCCTGCTCATGCGAGCGCCTCCCGCATCGCGATCCGGGCCCGACGGGCACGGGTCTTGACCGTGCCTTCGGGCAGTCTGAGCAGGACGGCGGTCTCGCGGACGGAGAGCCCGTCGAGCACCGTGGCCTGCAGTACCTCGCGGAGTTCCGGCGCCAGCCGTCTCAGGGCGTCGCCGACGTCGCCGCCGACGGTCCCGGCGAGCGCCTCCTCCTCCGCCGCGGGCACCACCGCCCGCTCGGCCGCGGCGACCGGCGGTTCGGCGTGGTGGGCGCGGCGCCGGAACGCGTCGACGAGGCGGCGTGCCGCGATCGTCCACAGCCACCCGACGGCCGTCCCGCCGACCGCGCTCCCGGCGAACGCGCCGGCCGCGCGCCACACCGCGAGATAGGTCTCCTGCATGACTTCGGCGACGATCTGCTCGTCCGCGCAGCGGCGGCGCAGCCGCACCGCCAGCCATGGCGACGTACGCCGGTACAGCTCGTCGAACGCCCCGCGGTCTCCCCTGGCCACCAGCCGGAGGAGGCGCTCCTCGTCCACCTCGTCCAGTGCTCTCCTGCGTGATCTCACACCAGCCAGACGCGCGATCCGGCGCCCGGGTTCTGCATCCGGCATGACCTGCGTCACATCCCGCGCCCGGGCCGTCGGCTCCGGCTGATCGGTCGGTCAGCCGGAGGGCGGGACCGGCGCCCGCGCCGCCGGTAAGGTGGTGGATCGTGGCCAGTCGTAAAACGTCGATCATGGAAGCAGCGGCGCGGGTGATCGCGCGGCGCGGGGTGCGCGGACTGCGGGTGGAGGAGCTCGCGGCCGAGGCGGGTGTGTCCACCGCGCTGATCTACTACCACTTCAAGGACCGTACGGGGATCCTCCGGCAGACGCTGGAGTTCATCAACGACCGGGCGGAGCGGTACACGACCGAACGCGCGGAGGACGCCCCGCCGCTGACGCCCCGCGAGGAGTTGGAGCAGACGCTGCTGCTGGAGCTCCAGGACACCCCGGAGGTACGGGAGAACAGCACCGCCTGGGGCGAGCTGCGGGCGAGCGCGGTGTTCGACGAGACGCTGCGCGAGGACCTGGCGCGGGCCACCCGGATCTGGGTGCAGGAGGTGGCGGAACTGCTCGGCGACGTGCGGCCGATGGCCTCGGCGGTGGCGCTGGCCGGCGCGGCGGAGCGACTGACCGCGCTGCTGGAGGGGCTGAGCACGCGCTGGCTCAGCGGCAGCCTGCCGCTGGCGCACGCCCGCACCCTGCTGACCGAGGCGATCGAGGTCGAGGTGGCCCGGCTCGGGTCCTGAGCCGCACGGACCGCGCAGGGCTTGTCACGCTGCGCGGGGAGCCCGTCAAGGATGCGTTATGGCGCGCCCATGAGTTTGACTGAACTTTCAGTCAGTGCGAGCCTGAAGCCGCAGGAAGGGTGCTGCCGCCGGCCCGTCGCCGTGGTGCGCCGCCGCGTCGCGGCGCGAAGAGTGGGATCCGGCGGCCCTCGGCGCCCTTCCCGGCACCGTCGCACGATCTGGAGACCCTCATGACCCACTACCCCGACGACCGCCCCACCGGGCCGTACCCCTGGGTGCCGGCGGACGACGTGCCGCACGCGCGGACCTGGATGTCCTGGCCCTCCCGCAGGGGCGTGTGGGGACTGCGCCTGGGCGGCGTCCAGGAGGACATCGCCCTGATCGCCCGCACGATCGCCGAGTTCGAGCCGGTGGTGATGTGCGCCCCCGACGACTGGACCGCCGGCAAGGCCCGGTCCCGGTGCGGCTCCGGGGTGGAGGTGATCACCGCCATCCCCACCGACGACCTGTGGATGCGCGACACCGCGCCGGTGTTCCGCCGCGACGGGTACGGCGGCCTGGACGCGGTGATCCTCAACTTCAACGGCTGGGGCAACAAGCAGGTGCACCACGACGACGCCCGGGTCGCCGAGCGCCTCGCCGCCCGCCGCGGCCTGCGCCACACCTACGCGGACTTCGTCGGCGAGGGCGGCGCGATCGAGACCGACGGCGACGGCACGGTGATGGCCACCGAGAGCAGCCTGGTCAACAAGAACCGCAACCGCGGCATGAGCCGGGCCGAGATCGAGGAGTCCGTCCTGGAGGCCTACGGCGCGGACACCATGATCTGGCTGCCGGGCATCAGGGGCGAGGACATCACCGACGACCACGTGGACGTCACCTCCCGGTTCGTCCGCCCCGGCGTGGTGATGGTGCAGCTGCCGCCGGCGGACCGCAACGACTCCTGGGCGCGGGACGCCCGCGAGCAGTTCGCGATCCTCTCCGCCGCCACCGACGCCCGGGGCCGCCGCCTGCACGTCATCCCGGTGCACGGCCCGGACACCGTCCGCTCCCGCAGCACCAAGTTCGTCGACTCCTACCTCAACTTCGTCCTCGTCAACGGGGGCGTCATCACCGCCGAGTTCGGCGACGCGTACAAGGACGCCGCCGCCCGGGAGACGCTCGCCGCGGCCTTCCCCGGCCGCGAGGTGGTGCAGATCGACGTCGACCGCCTGATGGCCGGAGGCGGCGGCATCCACTGCTCGACCATGCACGAACCGCTGCCGTAGCCACCGGGCGGCCCGCGTCGCAGCCGCAGCCGCCGTACCGCACCGCACCTCCCGTCCACCGCACCGACCACCACAGCCGGAGTGCCCGTATGTCCCCTGCCCTGTCCCGCCGTACCCTGATCCGCCGCCTCGCCGGTGTCGGCGCCGGCGTCGGCGCCCTCACCCTCGGCCTCACCGCCTGCGACCCCAACGCCATCGAGGACGGCGGTGTCGTGCCGCCCCCACAGCCCGGCGGCACCCCCGGTGTACGCCGCTTCGGCGCCGAGTGGGAGAAGCACCTGCGCACCGTGATGTCCTGGCCGGCCTCCGAGAACATCTGGGGCGAGCAGCTGCCGGACGTCCGCCGGGACGTCGCCGGCCTGGCCCAGGCCATCGCGGCACGCGAACCGGTCGTGCTGTTGGCCCGCCCCGAGCAGCAGGACGCCGCCCGGAAGGCCTGCGGCTCGGCCGTCGAGGTGGTGCCGATCGCCGTCGACGACCTGTGGGCCCGGGACACCCTGCCGGTGTTCGTCGAGGAGGGCGGCACGATCAAGGGCGTCGACTTCAACTTCAACGGCTGGGGCGGCAAGCAGCAGCGCGGCAACGACGCCAAGGTCGCCCGGACGGTGCTGGCCAAGTACGGCGTGGAGCGGGTCGAGACCCGGCTGGTCGCCGAGGGCGGCTCCTTCGAGACCGACGGCCAGGGCACCCTGATGGTGACCGAGAGCTCCGTCGTCAACGACAACCGCAACCCGGGCATGACCCGGGACCAGGTCGAGGCCGAGCTGAAGCGGGTCCTCGGCGTGAGCAAGGTGATCTGGCTGGCCGGCGTCAAGGGCAAGGACATCACCGACGCCCACGTCGACTGCCTGACCCGCTTCGCCGCCCCCGGCGTCGTCCTGCTCGACCAGGCCTTCCCCGGCACCCCGCCGGACGTCTGGTCCCGCTCGGCCGACCAGGCCCGCGCCGTCTTCAAGGACGCCACCGACGCGACGGGCCGCAAGCTCCAGGTGGTGGAGCTCCAGCAGCCGGACCCGGACAGGATCACCGGGCGCGGTGACGCCTTCGTCTCCTCGTACATGAACTTCTACATCGGCACGAAGGGCGTCTACCTGCCGAAGTTCGGCGATGCCAGGGCCGACGACCGGGCCCAGCAGATCATGAAGCAGTACTTCCCGGGCCGGGAGATCGTGCCGGTCAAGATCGACGCGATCGCGGCCGGCGGCGGTGGCATCCACTGCGCCACCCACGACATCCCCGCCCTGGGCTGAGCAGGCGGCGCCCCCCGGGGGCGTCCCGGAGGGTCGGCCCGGTGCCCGGGGCCGGGTCCGGTCGGCGGGCCGGACCCGGCCCCACCTCCTCACGCCGCGGGCTGCTGCTGGGTGACGCAGTGGATCCCGCCGCCGCCCGCGCCCAGGCTGTCGATGTTCAGCTGTTCGACGGTGCGGCCGGGGAACATCCGGGCGAGGGCGGCCCGGGCGGCGCTGTCGGCCTTGGTGTCGCCGAACTGCGCCGCGATCACCGCGTTGTTGCACAGGTAGTAGTTGGCGTAGGAGCCGACGAAGTTGGGGTCGGTCGAGCGGATCAGGTTGTAGTCGGGCCCCTGGATCTGGCCGACCCCGAACGGGGTTCCCTGGGCGCTGGTGGAGGTGGTCAGGATCCGGTACTGCTGCCGTGCGTCGTTCGACCAGGCGTCGGTGTCGCTCGCCAGCGGCATCTGGACCGCGGCCGTCCCCGCACCGAGGAAGCGGGAGGTGGCGTCCACGTGGTCGTCGGTGATGTCCTGGCCGGCGACACCGTTGAACCAGATCACCTTGGTGGCGCCGTAGGCGGCGCACATCGCGCTCTCGACCGCGGCCTGGGACATGCCGGGGTTGCGGTTGGCGTTGAGGATGCTGCTCCGGGTGGCCATCAGCGTCCCGGCCGCGTCGGTCTCGATGGCGCCGCCCTCGGCGACCAGCCCGGCGGCGGTGAACGGCAGGCCGAGGTAGGCGGCGACGCGCTGGGCGACCAGGGCGTCGTTGCCGTGCGGGTTCTGGTGGTTGCCCCAGCCGTTGAAGTTGAGGCCGATCGTGTCCAGGCCGCCCGCGCCGTCGGTGCGGAAGACCGGGCCGGTGTCGCGCATCCAGCAGTCGTCGACCGGGACGTCCCCGATGACGGTGACGGTCGAGCCGCACATCGACCGCGCCTTGGCCACGCCGGCCGGGTTGGCGCACATGGTGACCGGCTCGTACTTCGCGATGGTTCTGGCGATGAGGGCGATGTTCGACTGGACACCGCCGAGCTTGTTGCGCCAGATGGTGCTGCTGTCCGGCCAGGCCATCCAGGTGCGGGTGTGCCGGACGGTGTCCAGCGGCACCCGGAAGCCCGCGGCGAGGCCGGCGGCGGCACCCGCGGCGGTGCGGCGTTGCGCCGCCTGGGCCGGCCCGCCGGTCGCGGCCGTCAGCGCGGTGCCGGCGACGACGATCCCGGCGGCCGTCAGGAACCGGCGGCGGCCGAGCCCCTCCGCGGCCGTCGTCTCGGTTCTGGAGCGGTCGTCCATCACTGCCTCCATGTCAACGTCCGCTGCTTGTGCAGCAGTTGACCGAAAAGGTAAAACTGGCCAAGCGCTCGGTCAATACTTTGCGCAGCCATCGTTCCCGATGCGCCCCTGCGGCACTCCCCCGGTCGTTACAGTGACGGCCATGGCGACACAGGCGACAGGCACGGCCGCACGAACGGCCTCCGCGGCGGGCGGCCCCGGCCGGACCCGCGCTTCCGCCAAGGGCGAGCAGACCCGGGCCCGGCTGATCGCGGCGGCCCGCACCCTGCTCGCGGGCGACGGCGCCGGGCGGTTCACCACCCGCAACGTGGCCGCGCTGTGCGGGGTCTCGCACGGGATGTGCCACTACCACTTCGCGGACCGCACCGACCTGATCGTCGCGGTCGTGGCGGACATCCGGCCCGAGTGGATCACACCGCTGGAGGAGGCGGTCGCCGGCCCCGGCGGCTACGCCGAGCGCTCCGAGCGGGTCCTGACGCTGCTCACCCGGCCCGAGAGCCCCGACCTGGCCCGACTGCACGCCGCCCTGCACTGGCTCGCCCTCAACGACGAACGCGTCCGCGCGAGCCTGGAGGCCGAGTACGCGCGCTGGCGGGCCTCCTTCGTGGGCCTGTTCCGCTGCCTGCTGGAGGAACGCGGCGACGGCGGCGACCCGGCCCCGCTCGGGGAGGCCTTCGCCGCCGCCGTGGACGGGCTCGCCGCCATCGGGTCGCTGGACGGGACGGTGGACGCCGAGCGGGTGCTGCGGACCCTGCTGGAATCGCTGTCGTCCACCCCCCGGCCGTCCGGCGCCTGACGGTCCGCGGAGGAACCGTACGCCGCCCGGACCCGCGTCACCCGACCCTCCGCAGCCCGACCGGTCACGGGGTGGAGCCGGGCGCGACGGGCTGCTGCTGGGTGGCGCAGTGGATGCCCCCGCCGCCCGAGGCGATGTGGTTGATGCCGACCTGGGTGACCTTGCGGCCCGGGTGGAGGTCGCCGAGGATGCCGGCCGCCCGGTCGTCGGTGGCCTGGTCCCCGAAGCGCGGGACGATGACGCCGCCGTTGCAGACGTAGTAGTTGATGTACGTGGCCAGGAAGTCCTTGCCCGCGCCCGGGATCCGGGCGGTGTCGGGCTCGGGGAGGTCGACCACCTTGAGCGTGCGGCCCTGGGCGTCCGTCTCCGTCTGCAGCACCTGCAGCGCCTGCGCGGAGGCGGTGGTCCAGACGTCCGGCGGGGCGTCGGCGGCGGGACGGTGCAGGACCACGGTGCCCGGCTCGGCGAAGCGGGCGAGGGCGTCGACGTGGCAGTCGGTGATGTCCTGCCCGGCGACGCCCTGGAACCAGATCACCTTCTCGACGCCGAGCAGGTCCTTGAGGCTCGCCTCGATCTGGTCGCGGGACTTGCCGGGGTTGCGGTTGCCGTTGACCCAGGAGCTCTCGGTGGCCATCAGCGTCCCCTCTCCGTCCACCTCGATGCCGCCGCCCTCGCCGGTGATCGGCGCCTGGACGCGGGTGATGCGGTAGTGGTCGAGGAGGTAGCGGGCGACCAGGCTGTCATTGGCGTGGGTCTGCTTGTCGCCCCAGCCGTTGAAGTTGAAGTCGACCCCGGCCAGCCCCTGCGGGCCGGTGACGAAGGTCGGGCCGGTGTCCCGGGCCCACAGGTCGTCTACCTTCAGTTCGAGCACCTCGACCGAGGATCCGACGGCCTGCCGGGCCTGGGCCGCCTGGTCGGGGCGGGCCAGCAGGACGACCGGTTCGAAGCCGGCGATCGCCTGGGCCAGCCCCGCGATGTCCTGCCGGACCCCGGGCAGCTGGTCGCCCCACACCTCCTCCAGCGCCGGCCAGGCCATGAAGGTGCGGGTGTGCGGGCCGGACTCGGCCGGCATCGCCCACCCCCCGGCCGCCGGGCTCGTGGACGGGGCCGCGCCCGAAGCCGTACCGCTCCTGTCGGACTGCTCCTCCGATCCGCCGTCGGAGGAGCAGCCACCGGCCAGGGCCAGCGCGGCGAGCGCGGCCCCGGACCGCAGGAGTGAACGGCGGGACGGCCGGGGGTGAGCCATGGGGCCTCGTTCCGGTTGGTGTCGGGGTTCGGCTCCGCAGGCTACTGACCAGAAGGTCAGATTCCGGCGCGGCACGCACCCGCCGTTCGGGGGAATCCGCTCACGGCCCCTCGGCGGCCGCCTCCCGCTCGCGGCGCAGCCGGTGCTCGGTGCGGATGCCGGACCAGGCGGTGCAGGCCAGGCCGGCGGCGATGACGCCTTCGGCCCAGAAGAACGCCACGTAGTCGATCAGTGATCCGATCGGCGGCGACCCGGGGGCCGCGTTGCGCATGCCGATCAGGGCGAACAGGCTCGCCGCCATCCAGCCCAGGGAGGGCCAGACCAGCCCCTCGCGCTTGCGGTACAGCACCTCGGCGGCGCCGAGGACGGCCAGGGCGATGGCCCACATGGCCGCGATCATGAACCAGGAGAGGATGAAGGTGCTGCGGGACCGGGTGATCCGCGCGTCCAGGGTCACGGCACCGGAGCTCGCGGTGGTGACCTGCGGGCGCAGTACGAAGAACGGGTCGGTGTCGGTGAGGACCAGGCCGACCGGCACGGCCGCGCCCCCGCTGGTGGCAGTGAAGCCGGCCTCGGTGCGGTAGCGGTCGAACGGGTAGTCCGTCTTTGTGCCGTCGTACGTCCCCACCTGGACGAGCTGGGACGCCGCGGCCTCCCCCTCGGCCGCCCGGATGGTCACCTTGGGGGCGCCGGTGACGGTGATCTCGACGGGGCGGGCGAAGGTCTGGGAGTCCGGCCCGGCGGCGAACCTGCCGTGCGGGACGGGAGTGACGTAGAGGGTCAGCTGCTGGGCGGTCGGGTCCACGTCCTGGGCGGTGACGTCCAGTTCGATCCAGTCGGGCGTCGAGGGGATCGCCAGTTCCCTGGTCTGTTCGCGGGTGTCGCGCTCGTTGAGGTACAGCCCGATCCCCGACCCGCAGAGGGTGATGACCACCGCCAGGACGGCGGCGAACCGCCAACGGCGGCGGGGGGCTCGGTGCGCGGCCCGGTCGGTCGCGCTGGTGTCGTCGGTGGTGACCTGCACGGTCGTCCTTCCTGCGGCGGTGGCGCCGGGCCGGCGGGTTCTCCGCCGCCCGGCGTCGCCCGCCGGTGTTGCTCGGTCGCCCCGGCCCGGCGGGTCCCACCACCTGCCGGGCCGGGGCCGTCTTACAAGGCGCGGCGCGCGGCGGCAATCCGGTCGGGATCCCAGCCGGGCCGGGGGACGGACTCCAGCAGCAGCCGGGTGTAGGCGTGCTGCGGGGAGTCCAGGACGTGGGCGGTGGGGCCGGATTCGACGATCCGTCCGTGGCGCATGACGACGACCTCGTCGGTCACGCAGCGGACGACGCCGAGGTCGTGGGTGATGAACAGGTAGCCGATGCCGGTCTGTTCGCGGATGTCGGCGAGCAGGTTCAGCACCTGCGCCTGCACGGACACGTCCAGGGCGGCGACCGCCTCGTCCAGCACCAGGACGGCCGGCTGGACGGCCAGTGCCCGGGCGATGGCGACGCGTTGGCGCTGGCCGCCGGAGAGCTGCCGGGGCAGCGCGTCGGCCGCCCGGGTGCCGAGGCCGACCTGGTCGAGGAGCTCCCGGATCCGGGCCTCGTGGTCGGTGCCGGGGAAGTGCAGCCGCAGGGTCTCGCGGAGCGCGGCCTCGACGCTGGTGCGCGGGTCCAGGGAGAGGTACGGGTCCTGGAAGACCATCTGGACCTCGCGGGCGCGGGCCAGCCGCTCGGCCCTCCCCCGCACCCGGCCGCCGCGGGCCCGGCCCCGGACGGCGACCCGCCCCTCGTCGGCCTGTTCGAGGCCGACGACGATCCTGGCGGTGGTGGTCTTGCCGGAGCCCGACTCGCCCACGATGCCGAGCGATCCGCCGGCGGCGAGGGTGAAGGAGACGTCGTCCACCGCCCGTACGGTGCCGAAGGTCCGGCACAGTCCGGTGACCTCCAGTACGGCCTCAGGCATCGGCGCGGCTCCCTTCGAGCGGGTGGTGGCAGGCGACCGGGAGCGCCACGGGGGTCTCCTCGCGGCACCGGGAGGTCGCGTACCGGCACCGCGCGGCGAACGCGCATCCGGTCAACTCCTGGCGCAGGTCCGGCGGTTGTCCGTCGATCGCGGCGAGGCGGCGGCTGTCGGACTCCACCCCCGGGGTGGAGGCCAGCAGCGCGGCGGTGTAGGGGTGGCGGGGCCTCTCGAAGAGCGCTCCGGCGGGGCCCGTCTCGGCGATCCGCCCGGCGTACATGACGTAGACGCGGTCGCTGATGGCGGCGGCGAGGCCGAGGTCGTGGGTGACGAACAGCAGGCCCGTGCCGAAGCGTCGGCGCAGCTCCCCGAGGAGCGCGATGACCTCGGCCTGGCTGGTGACGTCGAGCGCGGTGGTGGGCTCGTCGGCGAGCAGCAGGACCGGGTCGCCCATCAGCGCGGCGGCGATCATGACGCGTTGGAGCATGCCGCCGGACAGCTGCCCGGGGTGGCGGTGCAGCAGTTCCGGGCCGAGGCCGACGGCGTCGAGCAGTTCGGCGGCGCGCCGGTCGGCGTCCTCCCGGCCCATGGCGCCGGTGAGGCGGACGCTCTCGGTGAGGAAGTCGCCGACGCGGCGCAGCGGGTTGATGGCCGCCCGGGGGTCCTGGAAGATCATGGCGGCCCGGCCGGTGCGCAGGGCGCGCAGCCGGTCGGGGCCCATGGTCAGGACGTCCTCCCCGTCGACCAGGACGCTGCCCTCGGCGGTGGCGCCGGGCGGCAGCAGGCCGAGGGCGCTGCGGGAGGTGAGGCTCTTGCCGGAGCCGGACTCGCCGACCAGGGCGACGGTCTCCCCCGGGCCCACGGTGAGGTCGACCCCGTCGAGGACGGGTCGGGCGGTGCCGGGCAGGCGGAGCCGCAGGCCCCGGACGTCGAGGGCGTTCACACGCTGCTCCGGGTCGTGGCTGCTGCGGTTCATGGGGTCCTCCGGGCGACGCGGTCGGCCCAGCGCTCGCCGACGACGTTGAAGGCGACGACGGTGAGCACGATGAGGACGCACGGCAGGATCGCGGAGAGCGGGTAGCCGTGCTGGATCGCGGTCTGGCCGTCGAAGACCATCCGCCCCCAGTCGGGGGTGAGCGCGGGGACGCCGAGCCCGAGGAAGGAGAGGCCCGCGAGATCCATCAGGGCGTAGCCGAAGTTGATCGTGGACTGGGCGAGCACGATCGGGGCGATGTTGGGCAGGACGTGCCGCAGGCAGATCTGCAGGGTGGAGTGGCCCTGGACCTGGTAGGCGCTGACGTAGGGGCGGGACCGTTCGGCGAGGACGAGCGAGCGGGTGAGCCGGGAGACGTACGGCAGGTAGGCGACCGCCAGGGCGACGACGGGGGCGAGCAGGCCCTCCCCGTACACCGAGACGATCAGGATGGCGAGCAGCATGCCGGGGAAGGCGAAGACGAGTTCGGTGCTGCGGGAGAGGACGGAGTCGAGCCAGCCGCCCCGCCAGCCCGCGGCCAGGCCGACGGCCACGCCCGCGACGGTGGAGAAGGCGACCACGCCGAGCGGGCCGAGCAGGGAGGTGCGGGCTCCGAGCAGGAGCCGGGAGAGGGTGTCGCGGCCGGCGGTGTCGACGCCGAGCAGGTGGTCGGGCGAGGGGCCGGCCAGGGCGTTGCCGAGGTCGACGGCGTTGGGGTCGTCCGGTGCGATCCAGGGGGCGAGCAAGGCGGCGAGCACCACCAGGGCGACGATGCCCAGGCAGGCCAGGTGGAGCGGGGCGCGGGCGGCCTTGAGGCGGCCGAGACCGGGCCGGCGGGCGAGGGCGACACTCATGCGTCGGACCTCCTCGTGCCGAGGGCGACCCGGGGGTCGACCAGCGGGTGGAGCAGGTCGACGACCAGGTTCACGGTCATGAACAGGGCGACGACGAGCAGGGAGATGGCCTGGACGGTCGGGAAGTCCTTGGTGGTGGTGGACAGTTCGAGGAGCTGGCCGATGCCGCCGACGCTGAAGGCCGACTCCACCAGGATCGTGCAGACCAGCAGGGTGGAGACGATCAGGCCGCCGGTGGTCAGCACGGTGCCCAGCGAGTTGCGGAACACGTGGCGGCGGATCACCTCGCGTTCGGGCACGCCCCGGCTGCGGGCGACGGTGACGTGCTCGCCCTCCAGGGCGTCCAGCATCGCCGAGCGGGTGACCCGGGCGAGCATCCCGATCAGGTACAGCGCGAGGGCGACCGCGGGCAGGGTGAGGTGCCACAGCAGGTCGGCGAAGCCATCGCCGGTGCCGCTGGTGGGGAACCAGCCCAGCTTGACCGCGAACAGGCCCTGCAGCAGGACGGCCGCGACGAAGGAGGGGGTGCCGACGGCGAGCGTGGTGGAGAGCAGGATCGCCGAGTCGGTCGCGCCGCCGCGCACCGCGCCGATCCAGCCGAGCGCCAGGCCGATGACGACGACCACCACCAGGGCCATGGCCACCAGCGTCAGGGTCGCCGGCAGCCGGTCGGCGAGCAGCGTGGAGACGTCGGTGCGGTAGGTGATGGAGCGCCCGAAGTCCCCCTGCAGCACCTGGCCGAGCCAGCGG
Organism: Kitasatospora sp. NPDC054795; assembly: GCF_053611565.1. Lineage (NCBI taxonomy): Bacteria > Bacillati > Actinomycetota > Actinomycetes > Kitasatosporales > Streptomycetaceae > Kitasatospora > Kitasatospora sp. NPDC054795. The sequence continues at coordinate 11,555 of NZ_JBSHAP010000101.1, read as the reverse complement.
AAGTACCGGACCAGGAACGGGTCGTCGAGGTGGTACTGGTCGTTGATCGCCTGCAGGGCGGCCGGCGAGGCCGACCGGCCCGACAGGAGGAAACTCGCCGGGTTGCCCGGCGCCAGGTACATCGCGCCGAAGACGACGAAGGAGGCGCCGAGCAGGGTCGCGGCCATCTCCGCCAGTCGCCGGGCGGCGAATCTCAGGAAGTTCACCGGGCGGCCCCCACGTCGGCGGCCCACGGGTAGTACATGTACGCGATGGTGGTGGGGGCGCCGGTGATGCGCTTGTTGAGGAAGACGGCGGTCGGCCACTCGGCGACCGGGATCCAGAGCAGCTGCTGGGAGGCGGTCTGCTGGAGCTTCGCCTCGATCGCGCCGCGCCTGGCCGGGTCGTACTCGGCGGTGGCCTGGTCGACGAGGTCGTCGTAGGCCTTGTCGCTGTACCCGGCGAAGTTCTGGTAGGCGCCGGTCCGGAAGTTGACGAGCAGGTCGAGCGGGTCGGTGATGGAGTCGTAGTACGTCTCCGGGAACAGGTCGATGCCCTCGCGCGCCTTGGGGTCGGTGAACAGCGCGGTGAAGGCGTTCGGGGCGATCGTCCTCAGCTGGACGTCCAGCCCGATCCTCGCCCCGGCGGCCTGGACGGCGGTGGCGAGCAGGGAGACGTCCTGGCCGATGGTGCTGGTGGCCATGACGATCGTCCGGCCGCTCGCGCCGGCCTCCTTGACCAGGGCCTTGGCCTTGTCGATGTCCTGTGCCGTGGGGGTGAGGCCGTCGAAGGCCGTCCTGCGGACGTCGTCGGGGGCCGCGCCCCAGGCCGCCCTGGTGGTGAGGGAGCCGGTGACGGTGCCGGCGCCGGAGAGGCCGGCCTTGACGAAGCCGGAGCGGTCGAGGGCCAGGGACAGGGCCTGGCGGACGCGCAGGTCGCCGAGCGGGCCGTGCATGCTGGTGACGTTGACGTTGACGGTGCTCAGGCCCTCGCCGAAGTAGAGCGTGCCCGGGCCGTCCTTCTTCAGCCGGTCGTAGCTCTCGGTGGGGATCAGGTAGCCGCCGTCGACGTCTCCGGTGAGCATCGCGTTGGTGCGGGCGGACGCGTCGGTGAGGAAGCTGAAGACGACCTTCCCGGACTTGGCCCTGGTGCCCCAGTAGCCGTCGAAGCGCTGGAGTTCGATCGACTGGCCCTTGGCCCAACTGCCCAGCTTGAAGGGGCCGGTGCAGTCGAGGCCGCCGCTGGTGCCGTAGTCCTTGCCGGCCGCCTCCACCCCGGCCCTGGCGGCGACCACGCCGGCGGCCGTCGCCATGTACTGGGGGAACTGGGAGTCGGGCTGCTTGAGCTTGACGGTGACCTGGAGCGGGCCGGTCGCGGTGACGGAGTCGACGTTCTGGAACACCTGCGCCCAGGCGGAGGCGTTGTCCGGGTTGGTCTGCCGGCCGAGGCTGTACACGACGTCGTCGGCGGTCATCACCGTGCCGTCGTGGAAGTGCACGCCGGCCCGCAGGTCGTAGACCCAGGTGGTCGGGTCGGGGCTGGACGCCTTCTCGGCCAGGCCGGGGGCCAGGGTGAGCTGGGGCGTCCAGCGCATCAGGCTCTCGCAGACGTTGGCGAGCACGGTGTTCTGCGGGTAGTCGAAGGCCTGGACGTAGTCCAGGGTGGGCGGTTCGGCGTAGGTGGCCCAGGTGAAGGAGTCGAGCTCGCCCTTGGCCGGCGGGGTGTCGGCGGAGAGCTGTACGGCCGACCCGCCGGCGCCGCGGGGCGGGCCGGAGCAGGCGGCGGCCAGGGCCGCGGCCGAGAGCAGGGCGGTGGCGAGGACGAGTCGCCGCCGGGCCGCGGTGCGTCTCGCGGGCGCGGTGGGAGTCATGAGGGTTTTCTCCGTTCGCTGGCGACGGTCAGGCGCGAGCAGCCGCGGACGGCGTGGCGGTGGTCTGCGTGGCATCGGCCTGCGTGGCGGCCGGGATCTGCTGGGTGATGCAGTGGACGCCGCCGCCGCCGTAGGCGATCACCCGGGCGCGCACGCCGACGACCTTGCGGTCCGGGTAGGCGGCGGCCAGCACGGCCAGCGCCGCCGCGTCCTCGGGGTGGTCGGCGACCGGCACCACGACGCCGCCGTTGGCGAGGTAGAAGTTCAGGTAGCCGACCTCCACCTCCCGGCCGTCGACCTCGACGAAGGCGGCCTGCGGCAGGTCGACGATCTCGAAGGGCCGGCCCTGGGCGTCCGTGGAGTGCTCCAGCACGGCGCGGTTGGCCCGCATCCGCACGTAGTCCGGGTGGCCGGGATCGGCCGGGAGCTGCACCACGACCTTGCCGGGGGCGACGAAGGCGCAGACGCCGTCGACGTGCCCGTCGGTCTCCGTGTCCAGCGCCCCGCCGTAGGGCAGCCAGACGATCGTGGTGACGCCGAGCCGGGCCTTCAGCTCGGCCTCGATCTCCTGCCGGGTCATCTCCGGGTTGCGGTTGGGGTGGAGCAGGCACTGCTCGGTGGTGATCAGCGTGCCCTCGCCGTCGACGGTGATCGCGCCGCCTTCGAGGATCATCTCGGAGCGGATCGCCGGGGTGCCGAGGTGCTCCAGCAGCAGGCCGCTGATCCGGTCGTCGGCGTCCCAGGGGCTGTGCTTGCGGCCCCAGGCGTTGAAGCGGAAGTCCACGCCGGCCCGGCGGCCTTCACCGTCAAGGACGAAGATCGGCGCGGAGTCGCGGAACCAGGAGTCGTCGGTGGGGAGTTCGACGACGGTGATGCCGGTGCCGGTGCCTGTGCCCGTGCCGCAGTGGGCGCGGGCCTCGTCGCCGTGGCCGGGCGGGGCCACCATGGTGACCGGTTCGAATTCCGCGATGGCACGGGCGACCGCCGCGTACTCGCGCTTCACCTCGGCCAGGGTGTCGCCCCACAGGTCCGGGCGGACGGGCCAGGCCATCAGGCAGCCCTCGTGCTCGGTCCACTCCGCGGGCATTCGGTACGTCACGGGAAACCTCTTCTGGTCGGCCCCGGCCCGGCCCGGCGCGTTCGGGGCGCGGGCCGGTCGAGGGGAGGGTGGTGGGAGCGGAAGGTCCCCGGCGGCCCGCCTCCGTGGGGTACCGGACGGGCCGCCAGGGGGTCTCAGAGCGCCGGCGGGGCGGCCGGCTGGGACTGGGTGGCGCAGTGGATGCCGCCACCGCCGGAGGCGATGGTGTCGATGTTCAGCTGGACGACGTCGCGGTCCGGGAACTCGGCCCGCAGGATCGCGCGGGCCCGGGCGTCGGCGTCGGCGTCGCCGAACTGGGGGACGAACACCGCGCCGTTGGCGACGTAGAAGTTGGTGTAGCTGGACAGGAAGTCCTTGCCGCGGCCGCGGATCCGGGCGCGGTCCGGGCCGGGGAGTTCCACGACGGTCAGCGGGCGGCCCTGGGCGTCGGTCGCGGTCCGCAGGACCTGCTTGGCCTGCTCGTAGACGTCGATCCAGATCCGGTCGGTGCCGGGGCCGGGCCGGTCGAGGAGCACCCGGCCGGGCCCGGTGAAGCGCGCCAGGCAGTCGATGTGGTAGTCCGTGATGTCCTGGCCCGCGAGACCGGCCAGCCAGATCACCTTGTCCATCCCGAGCGACGCCTTCAGGGCTTGTTCGACCTGGTCCTGGGACATTCCGGGGTTGCGGTTGGGGTTCACCAGCGAGCTGACGGTGGCCAGCAGGGTGCCCTGGCCGTCCGTCTCCAGGGCGCCGCCCTCGCCGACGAAGGGGGCCCGGACGCGGTCGACGCCGTACTCGGCGAGGAGGGCGGCCGCGACCGCGGCGTCCTCGGTGCAGCGCTGGTAGTAGGGGGTGCCGGTCTTGCCCCAGCCGTTGAAGTTGGTGTCGACGCCGGCGACGGTTCCCGGTGCGACCACGAAGGTCGGGCCGAAGTCGCGGATCCACAGGTCGTCGTTGGAGATCTCGACCACGGTGATCGCGTGGTAGGCGCCGGGGCCGCAGTAGTAGCGCGCGTCGGCCGCCTGGCCGGGCCGGGCGACCACGACGACGGGCTCGTAGCGGGAGATCTCGTACGCGACGCGGGCGATGTCGTCGCGGACCGCCGAGAGCTGGGTCCGCCAGATCGAGGAAAGGGCCGGCCAGGCCATGAAGGTGCGGTCGTGCCGGTCGCTCTCGGCGGGCATCCGCAGCCTCGTGGTGCCGCCCGCCGCGGCCGGGGCGAGAGCGTCCGCCGCGGCGGGGGCACCTGGCGGGCCGGCGGTCGCGGCCCGGGCGGTGGCCGGAAGGGCCGTCCCCAGGGCGATCAGGGGTACGGCGGCGGCGCCCAGCCGGAGCAGGCCGCGTCGTGAGGGCGTGGGGGTGTGCATGGCGCTCCCTGGATGACGTGGGAGGTGGGGGGTTGCCCCGCATCCTCTACCGTACTGAAAATTCAGTCAAGCTTTTGATGCAGGACTCCTCGAAAACCCTGAAACGATCATCAGGCAGCTGGCTCGACCAGCCGAGGAGCACATAGAGTGGGCGCCCATGTCGGACCGTCGGACAGAAATACTCAAGGCCGCCACCAGGGTCATCGCCCGGCGCGGCGTACGCGGACTACGGGTGGGCGAGCTGGCGAGCGAAGCCGGGGTGTCCACCTCGTTGATCTACTACCACTTCACCGACCGGGCCGGCCTGCTGCGCCGGACGCTCGACTTCATCAGCGACCGCGCCGACCACTACACCGCCGAACCGGACCCGGTACCCCGGACCGAGGACCCCCGCGCCGACCTGGAACAGGTGCTGCTCCTGGAGCTCCAGGACAGCGTCGAAGTACAGGAGAACAGCACCGCCTGGGGCGAGTTGAGAGCCACCGCGGTCTTCGACCCGGAGCTTCGCGAGGACCTCGCACGAACCACCCACACCTGGGTGCACGATGTCGCCGAACTGCTCGCCCGGGCCGATCCGGGCGGTACCGCACCGGCGCACGCGGCGGCCGCCGAGCGGCTGACCGCACTCGTCGAGGGCCTGAGCGTGCGCTGGCTCAGCGGCTCGCTGCCGGTCGAGCACGCCCGCCGCCTGCTGAGCGGGGCGATCGAGGCGGAGCTGGGAGACCCCCGGCGAGCTGCCGGGGGCGACGGGGACGCCGGAGGCGGCGGGGACCCCGGGCGGGCCGCCGGCGACGGATTCGGCCAATCCTGACGGAACCTCTAAACTCTGCGAGGCCGTGCCCGCCGCACGCCGCTTCCGCGGCCGTCGGGCCCCGCGCGCCCGAGTCCCCGACCCCGACGCCACCGTCCGCGGACGCCCCCGACCGCGGACGTCCCGACCGCCGAGAGAGGCAGCCCGCATGTCCGCTGACCGATCCCCTTTCGCCCTCCAGCCGGTCTTCCAGGAGCTGACCCCGGACGACCCGCGCGAGGTCGGCGGCTACCGGCTGTACGCGCGGCTCGGGGCCGGCGGCATGGGCCGGGTCTACCTCTCGTACACCCCCGGCGGGCGGCCGGTCGCACTCAAGGTGGTGCGGCCCGAACTGGCCGAGGACCCGGAGTTCCGCGCCCGGTTCGCCCAGGAGGTGGCCAGCGCCAGACGCATCCACGGACTGTTCACCGCCCAGCTCGTGGACGCCGGCGTGGAAGCCGCCCCGCCGTGGCTGGCCACCACGTACGTGCCGGGCCCGTCCCTGCAGCAGGTGGTCCGGCGCTTCGGCCCGCTCCCCGAACGGACCGTCCTGCTGCTGATCGCCGGCATCGCCGAGGCACTGCAGGCGATCCACGCCACCGGGGTGGTGCACCGCGACCTGAAACCGGGCAACGTGCTGATCGCCCCGGACGGCCCCCGGGTGATCGACTTCGGCATCGCCCGGGCCGCCGACGCCACCGCGCTCACCGGCACCGGGCTGCGCATCGGCTCGCCCGCCTACATGGCGCCCGAACAGGCGATGGGCCGGCCCGCGACCCCGGCCACCGACGTGTACGCCCTCGGCGCCCTCGCCGTCCACGTCGCCGGCGGCAACCCGCCCTTCGGCGACGGACCGGACCCGTCGACGCTCTACCGGACCGTCCACGAGGAGCCGGACCTCACCCCGGTCCCGGCGGGCCTGCGCGAGCTGCTGCGGCACTGCCTCGCCAAGCGGCCCGAGGACCGGCCGACCACCGCCGAGGTGATCGCCGCCGCCCGGAGCCACCCGGCGGTCGGCGGGCACCTCAGGTTCGGCGACGACTGGCTGCCGCACCATCTGACCAGCCAGATGACCCGGCACGCCGAGTTGCCGCAGGCGCCGGCCGAGGCCGAGCGGGGTGATGCCGGCGAGCGCGGCGGTATCGGCGATCCGGGCGACCGGACGGACGGGCCGGGCTGGGCCTCGGCCCGTACGGTCCTCGCCCCGGTGGCCGTCCCGACCCCCACCGTCGTCGCGTCCGGGCCGGTGCCGGAGCCCGCTGCGGCCTCCGGGCCGGTGCCGGAGCTCTCGGCGTCCGGCTCTGTCCCAGTGCCCTCGGCCGGGGGCGGCCCGGCGAGGCGCGCCCGGGCCGGAGGAGGCCGCAGACGGGCCCTCGGACGAACGGCGCTGACCGCCGCCGTGGCCCTGACCGTCGGCGCCGCGGCGGCGGTGTTCCTGCTCGACGACCCGGACCAGGTGGAGGCCGCCGCCGAGGAGGCCCCGGTGTCCGGCACCGCCGCGCCGGTCACCCCGGCCCCGCCCGGCCCGTCGGCCCCCACTGCTTCCCCGTCCCCCACCCGGTCGGCCCCGACCGCGCCGACCGCTTCCGCACCGCCGCCCGTCACCGACTACGCCGCCGTCTACCGCGGGGTCGAGCTGACCTCGGCCGACTCCTCCTACGAGTTCGACCTCGCCACCGGGACCGTCGTCCCGGTGGACAGCGCGATCTGGTACGTCGGCCGCGGCGACGGCGAGTTCCTCGTCCCGGAGGCCGCCGACACCTTCATCGGCCGGGACGCCGGCCTGGGCGTCGCCGACTGCCTCAAGGGGCTCGGCTCCCGGCCGGCCGGGCGGGTGCCGTTCGGCGCCCTCGGACCGCGCGGCGCCTTCTGCGTCCGGTCCGCGGACGGCCGGGACCTCGCCGTGGTCCGGGTGCTGTCGACCGCCGGCGCGGACGGGCCGGTCAGGGTGTCCCTGGACCAGTACCGCCGCAACGGCTGAGAGCCGCCGCCCCCGCACCGACCGGTGGGGAACGGCGGCTCTCGGACGTCCCGGGCGGCGCGCGGCCGACGGGACGGTCAGGGGTGCCGGGCCGGCTCGGCCGGACCGCCGCCGCCGGCGGAGGGCGCGGTGCCTGACGGGCCGCCGCCGGACGGGGTCCCGCCGGACGGGCCACCGCCCGCCGAGGCACCGCCGGGCGGGGCCGCCTCCTCCCGCAGGGCCGCCGTCTCGGACTTCAGGATCCGCATCGACTTCCCCAGTCCGCGCGCCATGTCGGGCAGCTTCTTGGAGCCGAACAGCAGCACCAGCACGGCCACCGTCACCAGCACGTGCCAGGGCTCCAGACCATTGCGCAGCATCGCCGCCTCACCCGGCCTTTCATCGTCGTGACCGGGCCGTCCGTTCGGCGGCCCGGTCGTCTCGGGGTGGTTTGGGTGACTTCACCGTAAAGCTTGACTGATTTTTCAGTCAATGCAAGAGTTCAGTCTCGGTGATGCCGGACGACCCCGTCCACCGGGACGACCTCGTCCACCGCCCAACCGGCGCCGCGCGACCGCTCCCCCGGAGCCCGCCCCTCCCGCCGAACCGGAACCCCCAGCCCCACCGGAGTCCAGCGTGTCCCAGTCCTCCCTCGCCCGCCGCACGGTACTGCGCTCGCTCGCCGGCGCCGGCGCGATCGCCCTCGGTGCGACCGCCTGCGCCGCCTCCGGCGACGACCCTGCCGACTCCGCGGCCCCGACGGCCTCCGGCACCCCCGGCCAGGCGCCGACGCAAGCGCCCGCACAGCCCCCCGCGTCCACCCCGGCTCCGGCCCGCGGACGCCGGCTCGGCGGCGAGTGGGAGAAGCACGAGCGGACCTTCATGGCCTGGCCCGCCTCCGAGAACGTCTGGGGCGAGCAGCTCGGGGCCGTCCGCCGGGACATCGCCTCGGTGGCCAGGGCCATCGGCGAGCGCGAACCGGTGGTCCTGCTCGTCCGCCCCGGCCAGGAGGCCTCGGCCCGCAACGCCTGCGGCTCGGACGTCGAGCTGCTCTCCGTCCCCGTGGACGACCTGTGGGCCCGCGACACCGTCCCGGTCTTCGTGGAGGAGGGCGGAAAGGTCCAGGGCGTCGACTTCAACTTCAGCGGCTGGGGCGGCAAGCAGGAGCACACCAACGACGGCCGGATCGCCCGCACCGTCCTGGAGAAGTACGGGATCGAGCGGATCGAGACGCCGGTCACCGCCGAGGGCGGCTCCTTCGAGACCGACGGCGAGGGCACGCTGCTGGTCACCGAGAGCTCCGTGGTCAACGAGAACCGCAACCCGGGCCGCACCCGCGACCAGATCGAGGCGGAACTCAAGCGGGCGCTGGGCCTCACCAAGCTGATCTGGCTGGCGGGCGTCAAGGGCAAGGACATCACCGACGCCCACGTCGACTGCCTCGCCCGCTACGCCGCCCCCGGGGTCGTCCTGCTGGACCGGGCCTTCCCCGGCACCCCGCCGGACGTCTGGTCCCGCTCCGCCGACCAGGCCCGCGCCGTCCTCGCCGAGGCCACCGACGCCGCCGGCCGGAAGCTCAAGGTGATCGAGATCGGCCAGCCCGACCCGGACAGGATCACCGGCCGGGGCGACGCCTTCGTCTCCTCGTACATGAACTTCTACATCGGCAACAAGGGCGTCTACCTGCCGAAGTTCGGCGACGCCAAGGCCGACGGCCACGCCCAGGAGGTCTTCAGGGACCAGTTCCCGGGCCGCGAGATCGTCCCCCTGCCGATCGACACCATCGCGGGCGGCGGGGGCGGCATCCACTGCGCCACCCACGACCAGCCCGCCGGCTGACCCCGCCGTCCCGCACCGTCCCGCACCGAGGGAGAACGGAACCCCTGTGCAGCTGACCCCCACCGAACGCGACCGGCTGCTGATCTTCACGGCCGCCGAGCTCGCCCGCGCCCGCCGCGCCCGCGGCCTGCGGCTCAACGTCCCCGAGGCCGTGGCGCTCATCTCGGACACCGTCTGCGAGGCCGCCCGCGACGGCCTCCGGCTGGCCGAGGCCGTCCGGCGGGGACGCTCCGTCCTCGCCGCCGCCGATGTGCTGCCCGGCGTCCCCGACCTGGTCACCGAGATCCAGGTCGAGGCCGTCTTCGAGGACGGCACCCGGCTCGCCGTCATCGCCGACCCGTTCGGCGGCGGCACCCTCGGCGCGGCCGCGCCGGGCGCCGTCCTCCACCACGGCGACACCCCCGACTGCGGCACGGACCACGGCGCCGATTGCGGCGCCGACGGCGACCCCGGCGGCGGCACGGGCGGCCACGGCCACGGCCACGGCCACCACGACAGCCGCACCGCGCCCGGGCCGGAGGCCGTGCGCACCCTCGCCGTGCGCAACACCGCGGACGTGCCGATCTCGGTCACCTCGCACTTCCACTTCTTCGAGGTCAACCCGCGGCTCGCCTTCGACCGCGCCGCCGCCTACGGCACCCACCTCGCGGTACCGGCCGGCTCCTCGGTGCGCTTCGACCCCGGCGCCACCGTCGAGGTCGGCCTGGTGCCGATCGGCGGCGAGCGCGTCGCGATCGGTTTCGCGGGGCTCGTGGACGGCCCGCTGGACTCGCCACGGGCACGGCAGGAGGCCCTGCGCCGGGCGGCCGAGCAGGGCTACCTCGGAGCAGTCGACGACGGGCAGGAGAACCAGCCGTGAGCAGCAGCATCGAAGCGTCCGAGTACACCGCCGTGCACGGCCCGCGCGCCGGGGACCGGGTCCGGCTCGGCGACAGCGGTCTGGTCGTCCGGGTCGAGTCCGACTCCCAGCGGCCGGGTGACGAGTTCCTCGTCGGCTTCGGCAAGACCGCCCGCGACGGCCTGCACCTCAAGGCCGCCGCCGTCCGGGACACCTGCGACCTCGTCATCAGCAACGTGCTGGTGATCGACGCGATCCAGGGCATCCGCAAGACCTCGATCGGCATCCGGGAGGGCCGGATCGCCTCCATCGGGCGGGCCGGCAACCCGGACACCCTGGACGGCGTGGACGTGGTCGTCGGCACCGGGACGGCCATCGTCTCCGGCGAGGGCCTGATCGCCACCGCCGGCGCCATCGACACCCACGTCCATCTGATGTCCCCGCGGATCATGGAGGCCTCGCTGGCCTCCGGTGTCACCACCATCATCGGCCAGGAGTTCGGCCCCGCCTGGGGCGTCGGCGTCAACTCGCCCTGGGCGCTGCGCCACGCCTTCAACTCCTTCGACGCCTGGCCCGTCAACATCGGCTTCCTGGGCCGCGGTTCGTCCTCCCACCCCGCCCCGCTCGTCGAAGCCCTCGCCGAGGGCGGGGCCTGCGGCTTCAAGGTGCACGAGGACATGGGCGCGCACACCCGCGCCCTGGACACCGCACTGTCCGTCGCCGAGGCCCATGACGTCCAAGTAGCCCTGCACACCGACGGGTTGAACGAGTGCCTGTCGGTCGAGGACACCCTGAGCGTCCTCGACGGGCGGACCATCCACGCCTTCCACATCGAGGGCTGCGGCGGCGGACACGTCCCCAACGTGCTCAAGATGGCCGGCGTGCCGAACGTCATCGGCTCCTCCACCAACCCCACCCTCCCCTTCGGGCGGGACGCGGTGGCCGAGCACTACGGCATGATCGTCTCCGTCCACGGGCTCAAGACCGACCTGCCCGGCGACGCCGCGATGGCCCGCGACCGCATCCGGGCCGGCACCATGGGCGCCGAGGACGTCCTGCACGACCTCGGGGCCATCGGCATCACCTCCTCCGACGCCCAGGGCATGGGCCGGGCCGGCGAGACGGTGCGCCGCACCTTCGCCGTGGCCGGCAAGATGAAGGCCGAGCGCGGCCCGCTGGAGGGCGACGGCCCGGACGACGACAACGAGCGCGTGCTGCGCTACATCGCCAAGCTCACCGTCAACCCGGCCATCGCCCACGGCCTCTCCCACGAGGTCGGCTCCATCGAGATCGGCAAGCTCGCCGACATCGTGCTGTGGCAGCCGGCCTCCTTCGGCGCCAAGCCGCAGCTGGTCCTCAAGGCGGGCTTTCCCGCCTACGGCGTCACCGGCGACCCCAACGCCGCCACCGACACCTGCCAACCGCTCGTCCTGGGACCCCTGTTCGGCGCTCACGGCGCCACTCCGGCCGACCTCTCCGTCGCCTTCACCAGCCGCGCCGCCGCCGAATCCGGCACCCGGGACCGCCCCTACGACACCATGACCACCCGGCGCCGTCGCGTCGCCGTCCGCCACACCCGCGGGATCGGCCCGCGCGACATGGTCCGCAACACCCGTCTCGGCGAGGTCCTCGTCGACTCGCGCGAGGGTCTCGTCACCCTCGACGGCACACCGCTGCGGTCCTCCCCCGCCGAGGAAGTCCCGCTGAACCGGCTCTACTTCCTCTGAGCCACCCGCACTCCGCCCGCACTCCGCCGGCCTCCGCCGGCCTCCGCCGGGCAGCCGCCCGGCGTCCGAAGAGGGCCCGCACAGCGCCGCCCCGGGCACCCACGTGC
>NZ_JBSHAP010000100.1:0-34445 GCF_053611565.1 Kitasatospora sp. NPDC054795 | reverse complement strand
GGTGGGGGCCTGGTGCCCCCCGTTATGCGACTGCTTGACGGCGCCAGCGGCGGTAGGCGGGTTCCAGGCCGGACAGGATGGTGTCGAAGCGGCGGGTGCTGGTGGTGGAGTCGACCTGGAGGCGGCTGATCTGGAGGGGATGGGAGGGGAGCCGGGGCCCCAGGCGGTGGTCGGAGAGGAAGCCGAGGCGGTAGCCGAGCTCCTGCAGAACGGTTTCAGCACGGACGTCGTGGCCGCCGTCCGGATAGGCGAAGGCGATCGGTGGTTCGCCCAGCCAGCGGGTGAGGGCCTCGTGGGCACCGGTGATCTCGGTGCGCACGGTGTCGTCGTCGCAGCGTCCGAGGCACGGGTGCCCCTGGGTGTGGTTGCCGATGGCGACGCCCCCGTCCCGCAGGGCGAGCAGGTCGGCCGGGGTCAGCTGCTCCTGGCGGGGCGGCCGGCGGTCGGCGCTGACCCGCAGCTCGTGCAGGCTGCGCCGGCGGTCCGGGTCCGGCATGGCCTTGAGTCGCCGGAGCAGTTGGGACGGGTGTCCGCAGTCGAGCGAGCGGGCCCGGCCCCCGTGCCGGGCCAGGAAGTCGGCCTCGTGCCACCAGAACGGCCGCTCGGTGCCGATGAGCTCCGAGATGACGAACGCGGTGGCCGGAATGCCCCGGGCGTCGAGGGCCGGCAGGGCGTGGGTGAGCACGCTCCGGTCGGCGTCGTCGAAGGTGACCAGGACGCTCCTGGGCGGTAGCGGCCGCCGCTCGGTGACGGCCTGGAGGACCGCGCCGAGCGAGACGGGTGTCGCGAGCCGCTGGAGCCGGTCGAGCTGGGCGCCGAAGGAGTGGTGGTCGGTCACCCCGTGGTACGCGAGCACGGCGAGTCGCTGGGCGGCCAGGGCCCGGAACAGCGGCTGGACGGGGGCGAACCGCAGCCATTCGCCCCGAGCGTCCTGTTGTTCCGTGCCACCGGCCGCCCGGTGACGGCCCCCGCCGTCCCGGTGCCCGCCGTGACGGCCCCCGCCGTCCCGGTGTCCGGCATCCCGGTGTCCGCCGGGCCGAGGCTCGCGATGCCGGGGCCCGCCGTGTCGATGGTCGCCGTGAAGAAGCTCACTGTGCAGAAGTTCGTCGTGCAGAAGTTCGCCGTGGAGCAGCCCGCCGTGCAGACGGTCGGCGGCCGGGCGGTCGGCGGGCCGGCCGATGTCGCGCCGGTCGGTGAGTCGTCCGGTGGGCGGGGGCAGCGCGCGCGGGCCGGGTGCCGGCCGGGCGCGGGCCGTGGAGATCGATGTACTGGACTGGGACTGCGGCACGGTTCCCCCTCGTTCGCCGAGCGGCGTGGCGGTACCGCCGGAGGACGGAGCCCGGCCTCCGACTCCAGGGGCGGCGGCTCCGCTCCTGGATATTCCTGTTCTCGGTGGGGGTTCACGCCCGCCTCGAACGGCTCCTGGATCACTCAATGCCATTGAGACCGCTGTACCGGACCGATGGTTGTACCGGGGGGACGAGGATTTTTCGTGGACTGATTGTGGAGCCGGAATGCCCGCGCCGACGTCTCGGACACACCTCGCGGCGATCTCGGTGAGCCCCTGACCAGCCCGGATTCTGCGGTAGCGGAGGGTGTTCGACCCTTCACTCCCTGCGGGCTGCCACTCGCCCCGCCCCGGGGTACCTTGGGCTCATGGCAGATGCGGACCGTGACCCCTTCCATCTCCACGGGGCCTCCCGAATGGCTCGCGCGTGCAGTGGCGGAGCGCTGGTCACCCACCAGCTCCCGCTGGCCGTGGTGGGCCTGGCCTGCCTGGTGCTCGGCATCGCTGTGGCCGTGTTCGTGCCGGACAGCGACGGGCCGGCCTGGGCGATGGCGGTGGCCGGCTGTCTGGCCGCCGGCGTCCTGCTGCTGGGCCGGATCGCCTTCGGCGTGTTCCGCGACCGTCGCCGCGCCGCGCTCTGACGGCTCCCGGCCGGGGTGCCGACCGTGTGGCGGGCGGGTTCCGTCCGGGCACCGCCCCCACCCGTTATGTCGATCGCCCTCGGCATTTCGAAACGGCAGATCGAGTGAAATTGGTCAGACCGACTGAATATCGTCCAGTCGGACAATCTTGGGTCCCCTTCTTTCACCATTTCCGGACAATGGCTTCATCCCGCGTCTACTGTGAATGCGTTCTTCCGGCTCGACTCGAAGCGCCGCGGAGGGGGAGCGATGGGCGGCAGACCGGATCGTGCCGTGGCCACCTCATGAGACGCGCCGGCGACCTCGCCGTCGCCGCCCTGGCCGCGATCGTCGCGCTGCCGCTGGCCCTGCTGATCGCCGTCCTGCTCCGCTGCTCCGCCGACGGCCCGGTGCTCCAGCGGCAGACGCGGACCGGACGGCACGGCCGCGAGTTCCAGATCCTGCGCTTCCGGACCGGCGGGGACGGCCGGCTCACCACCCTGTTGCGCCGCACCGGCCTGGACGAGTTGCCCCGGCTGTGGAACGTGGTGCGCGGCGAGATGGGGGTGATCGGTCCCCGGCCGGCCAGCCCCGTCCAGGTCGTGGGCTACTCCCGCCGGGAGCGCGGCCGCCTCGCGGTGCGGCCCGGCCTCACCGGCTGGGCCCAACTGCACGCCCTGGACCGGGGTCGGACGCCCCGCCCGCTCAGCCGTCCGGAGTGGGCCGAACTCGACCTCTGGTACGTCGAGCACCGCTCGCTCGGGCTCGACCTGCACATCCTCGGGCTCACCGTGCTCGCCCTGCTGCGCCCCGACACCGGCCGGGCGCACCGGGTCGGCCCGGAACCGCCCCGATAGGCTGCGGTTCATGGCCATTCCCCCTTTCCTCGCCGAACTCCGCGGCCTCGTGGGTACCCGTCCGCTCTGGCTCAGCGCCGTCGTCGCCGTCGTGCTGGACGACCGCGACCGGGTGCTGCTGGCCCGCCGGGCCGACGACGGCCGGTGGGCGCCGGTCGGCGGCATCCTCGACCCGGGCGAGCAGCCCGCCGACGGCGTGGTGCGCGAGTGCGAGGAGGAGACCGGGGTGGTGGTCGTGCCCGAGCTGCTCGCCTCCGTCACGGTCTCGCCGCAGGTCACGTACCCGAACGGCGATGTGACGCAGTACCTGGTGCTGACCTTCCGCTGCCGCGCGGTCGGCGGCGAGGCGCGGGTGAACGACGACGAGTCGCTGGACGTCGGCTGGTTCGGGCTGGACGAGCTGCCGCCGATGATCGAGACCGAGCACGAACGGCTGCGCCACGCGCTGGAGTGCGAGGGGCCGGCGGTCTTCACCTGGGAGGGCAAGGAACGCCCCTGAGCCCGAGCGGCCCACCGGCCGTGCCCGCCGTACCCGGCGCGCCCGCCCAGCCCTTCCACGCCCGCCGAGCGAGCCGCGCCCGCCGTACCCACCGGGCCCCGCCCGGGCGAGGTCAGCCCTTGTACTGCCGGTAGGCCTCCTCCGCCGCGTCCAGCACCGCGGCCAGGTCCCCGCCCGCCGTGGCGGTCGCGGTGGCGGCCACCGCGCCCTCGACGAACGGGGCGTTGGCGAATCTGACGGGGAACGGCAGTCCGTGCTCGTCCGCGTCGGACAGCAGCGCGCGGACGGTGGTGACCGCCCCGCCCAGGTCGGCGAGCACCACCACGCCGTGGCCCTGGTCCACCCGTCGGGTCGCGGCGGCCACCAGGACGGCGCTGATGCCCGGTCCGTCCGACAGGTCGCCCCCGGTGGCGGCGACCGGCGCGGGGGAGTCGGATCCGGTCAACGCGAGTGCGAGGGAACGTACGGCGGTGGCCAGTTCCTGGCTGTGCGAGACCAGGACGATCCCGACCCGCCCGTGCACGGCGGGCCGGGCGGGGGTCGGCCGGGGCAGCGAGGTGGGCGAGGGGGGCGTACGGGGTGCCGGGGGATGGGCCGAGGGGGCGTCGGAGATGGGGATGACATCGGCGCGGGTGCCGTCCCGGCGGCTCATCGGCTGCTCCCTTGAGCGGATCGTTGGGTGGACCGGTGGATGGATCGTTGGGCGGGTCAGTGGGCGGGTCGTTGGGCGGACCGGTGGGCGGGGCCGGTGAACGGATCGGCGTCCGGATCGGTGGCTGAATCGTTCGAGTGGCGCGGGCCGGCAGGGCGGTCGGGCGGCGCCCTGGCAGCACTCTGGCAGCTGCCTGCCGCCCCCGCCGGTCGGGACACGCCTCGACCCGTCCTCCGGCGGTGTCCGTCCCCGCCCGGAGGAGTCCTCGTCAACCCGCTGACCGGGGCCGGGCGGTGTGGCTAGGCTGGCTCCGGAACGCCGTCGGGAGGAGATCGGTCAGTGGGATCCAGCAGCGGGACGAATACGGAGGCCGGCGTGGCGCGGCCGGAGTTGGCGCCGAACGGGAAGCCCAGGGTGGACTTCACCGGGGCGGAGTGGCTGTGCAGCAGTCAGGGCGTCGGGGACGTGCAGATCGCCTTCGTGGACGGCTACATCGGGATGCGGGACGGCCGTCAGGAGGACGGGCCGGTCCTGGTCTTCACGCCGGGCGAGTGGCGGGCCTTCGTGCTCGGCGCCCGGGACGGCGAGTTCGACCTCACCTGAGGCGGCGCGCCGGGCGGTTCACAGCGGGAGCGGACCCCCCGATCGACGGGGGTCCGCTCCGCAGACGATCTTTCGGGTCCGAACATCACAAGTGATGATCCATTGAGCGTGCCCCGTCAGAATTTCTGTTGACTGTTAGACAAACGCAGCTCAGAGTATGAGCACGGGCAGACGCCGTGCCCACCGCCCCCACGCGGCCAGACACGGCGCCTGCTGTGCGGCCCGGCAGTACTGCCAGGCCATCCTCCCAGTCATCCCCTGCGCACCGGGGTGCGTCGGCCGGTCCCGGCCCCCATGAGGGGCCGGCAGTCGCCGGGAGGTTGGCGCCGACGCCGAGAGCGACTCGGATGACGGCACCGATGCTCGGGACCCGCACGCCCCCACGCGGCGGCGTCCCGAGCAGATCCACGGGAGCGACGGGCCGGGGCCCCGCGGATCTGGCTTGTGATGCATGGAACTGTTGGCTTGTGTGTTCGTGCTGTGTGCGACGACGAAGCTGGGTGCTCGGCGGTTCGGCACGACAAGTGCACAGTGAGGGAAACGCGTGTAGGGCCGCGTTGCGACATGCCGTCCCCCCGAAGGGTGAAACCCAGAACGGCTGTCGTGCTGAACCGAACGTAGCCCGGACGGTTGCTCAGAGTCAACATTGGTCTCTGAGCGTCGATCTCCCGCTCGTCCCCCGGCGGCGCCCCACCCACCTCGCGAGCGTGGTCTGCCGGACACGTACGATGTTCCCATGTCTTTTCTCCGCCGTCGCTCCGGACAGCCCGCCGGCCCGGACTTCGACGTGCTCGCGATGGACCCGGGTGACTGGCCCGGTGACTTCGGTGCGGCCATGATGACCGGCCCGGACGGCTCCTGCCAGGGGATTTTCCTGCGCTACGACCTGTTCGGCGGCAGAGGCCCGGCGATGTTCATCGGCAACCTCCCCGAGGGTTCGCCCGCCAGGGAGACCGGCGACGACGTGCCCTTCGAGGTGCGGCAGCTGCTCGCGGCGCTGGAGAACGACGAGCCGGTCGAGTTCGTCTCGGCCGAGGACTTCCCGGTGATGCTCGGGGACGACCTGCTGATCGTGAAGAAGGTCAAGGTCAGCGAGGAACGCGTGTTCTGCGCCCAGTTCGGCCGCAGCGACGGCGTCCTGGTCACCATCGCGTCCTGGGACCGACCG
This sequence comes from Kitasatospora sp. NPDC054795, assembly GCF_053611565.1. Lineage (NCBI taxonomy): Bacteria > Bacillati > Actinomycetota > Actinomycetes > Kitasatosporales > Streptomycetaceae > Kitasatospora > Kitasatospora sp. NPDC054795. The sequence continues at coordinate 28,758 of NZ_JBSHAP010000100.1, read as the reverse complement.
ATTTCGGACGACCTGTATCAGCTGCTGAAGCCGCTCCCCGCGGACATGTTCCAGCAGGGCTGATCCCGGCGGGGCCGGTCGGTCCCGCCCGGGGGCGGACGCTGCTTGACGGTATCGATCAACAGTTCGTACAGTCGCGAACATGCCGTGCCGTCTCCCGCTGCTGACCCGTCGCAGGCATCTGGACCTGCGGCGCACCGCCAGCGCGGCGTGTCCGGGCCGCTGAGGGGGGATTCGTCCCCCGGCGGCGGGCGGTCGACCGGGTGTCCGGTCGGCGCCGACACCAGGGGGCGGGCCGTGAGCCGGCCTCCGGGGCCGCCAGTCGGTACCGCGCGCCCGTACGGCGTGCCGCCCGCATTCGCCGAGCCCACGCTGCCGCCCGGAGGCACCGCATCATGACGACCCGCACCGTCAACCGTTCGACCGTCGATCGTGCGTCCGAGGACGCTCCCGCCGGACGCCGTTCCCGGACCGCCCCGCGAACGGCGGATTCCGACCGGTCCGATTCCGGCCATCTCGAATCCACCGGTTCCACACCCACCGGTTCCGCCGGTTCCGTCGGTTCCGTGCCCGCCGGTTCCGCGTCCGCCTCCACCGACCCCGTGCCCGACCGCACCGGGATCGAGGCCGCGCTCGCCGGGCTGCCCCGGGTGGTCGACCTGCTGGCCGCCCGCGCCGAGGAGCACGACCGCGACGCGACCTTCCCCTACCAGGGCATCGAGGCGGTCCACGAGGCCGGGCTGCTCACCCTCACCGTCTCTGTGCGGTACGGCGGTCCGGGTGGGACGCTCGCCGACACCGTCCGGGTGCTGTCCCAACTCGGCCGCGGCGATGCCTCGGTGGCCGTGGTCACCGCCTTCACCCTGCTCCGGCACGCCGAGCAGGCCCGCCGCGCCGACTGGCCGACGGCCGGCTACCGGCGGTTGCTCACCGAGTCCCGGCGCGGCCCGGTACTGATCAACACCCTGCGGGCGGAGCCCGGGGCCGTCGTGGGCGAGCTGCCCGCCACGGTCGCCCGACGGGACGGCGACGGCTGGCTGCTGACGGGCCGGAAGACGTACTGCACCGGCGCCGAGGCGCTCGCCTGGATGGCGGTCACCGCTCGGACCGACGAGGAGGAGCCGAGGGTCGGCACCTTCCTGGTCCGCGGCGAGAGCGAGGGTCTGGAGATCGACCCGACCTGGGACCAGCTCGGCCTGCGGGCCAGCGCCAGCCACGATGTCGTACTGGACGGGGTCCGGGTGCAGGCCGATCTCGCGCTCGGCCTGACCACCGGCCGCCGGACGGCCCGTCAGGGCGTCGACGCCGAGGCCGAACTCGCCCTGGCCTGGCACGACCTGGCCCTCTCCGCGGTGGCGATCGGCGTCGCCCGGGCCGCCGAGGCCTGGCTGATCCGTTTCCTCAACCAGCGCACTCCGGCCAACCTGACCGAGCCGCTCGGCACCCTGCCGCGCTACCGGACCGCCCTCGGCGAGATCGAGGCCCAGCTGATCGGTGCCGAGGAACTGGTCGAGGGGCTGGCCTCCCGGGTGGACCGGGGTGAGCCGGAGGCGGTCGCCCGGACCGGTCCGGCCCACCTGCTGGCGACCCGGGCCGCGACGGCGGTGGTCCAGCAGGCCGTCGCCCTCACCGGCAACCCCGGCCTGAGCCGGCGTCACCCGCTGGAGCGCTACCTGCGGGACGTGCTCAGCAGCCGGGTGCACCTGGCCGCCGACGAGACCGTCCTGGAGGCCGTCGGACGGGCCGCGCTGGAACGGGGCACCCGGCCGTAGCGCCCAGGCCCGGCGGTCGGTGCCGGGGTCACGAGGCGCCCGGGCCCGGTGGCGGGGAGAGGCCCCCGACCTCCGCCCGGCGATGCCCGGACCCCACCGCCGCGCCCCGCCCGCGCCGACCGGCGGGGCGAGCAGGGCGGGGCGCGGCGGGGCGGGACGGGCGTCGGACCTCTGACCCCCGCGGATCAGCGGGTGCCGACCGCGGCGCGGACGGCGCGGCGGGCGAGCGCCGCGTCGTCGTAGAGCCGGCGGATCATGATCCGCTGCTCCTCGCCGGCGCCCGGCACGTCGTACAGCCGGATCTCCCGCATGAGCACCAGCACCAGGTTCACCAGGAACGCGTCCCGGGCCATCGTGCCGCCGTTCTGCGCGAGTTGGCTGATCTGGCGGCGTGCCGCGGTGTCCCCGGACAGGACGCTCCAGAGCACCGCCAGGTCGTAGCCGGGCAGGTACCAGCCGGCCTGCTCCCAGTCGACCAGCACCGGGCCGGACGGCGCCAGCAGCATGTTGCTGAGCAGGGCGTCGCCGTGGCAGAGCTGGAGCGGGGTGTGGCCGAGGCCGTGCAGCAGGGCGCGCAGGTCGCCGGCGTCCCGGTCGGTGAGCTGGCCCACCGAGTGGTAGCGGGCGATCTCCAACTGGTAGTCCAGGCGCGGCTGGAAGACGTCGGTCGGCGGCCGCCACAGGTTCAGCGTGCGGACCGCGGTGAGCAGCGCCCGCACCTCGCCCGGGGTGGGCGCGTTGACCGGGTGGCGCTCGCGGGCGGCCGGGCGCCCGGGGATGCGCTCCATGACCAGCACGCACCGGTCGTGGTCGGCCGCCACCAGCCGGGGCAGCCGCACCGGCGGGCGGTGCCGGACGAACGCGCGGTAGACCGCCACCTCGTGGTGGAAGTCGGCCACCAGCTGCTCGAAGTACTCACTCCGCACCGCCTGCGGCGCCAGGCACTTGGCGACCACCGGAGCCCGCCCGATGGTGCCCGCCACCAGGATGTGGCGGCTGCCCTCGCGCAGGACCTGGCGCGGGGTGAACGCGGGACATATCCGCGCGACGCTGGCGAGCGCCGCCCGGACCGCCGGGGTCTGGAGCGCCGAGGGATCGATCCGCTCGGGGCCGCCGCCGGGCTGGCCGGGCCGCCGGGCCCGCAGCACCTGGCCGTCGGCCTGCCGGGCCAGCGGCATCCGGCCACCGGCCGGCATGGCGGTCTCGGGGGCGCGCAGCCCCAGCGCGGTACGGCCGGTGGGGCCCAGCGCCGTGCGGCCGGTCGGGACGACCCGGGTGTCCGTGGCCCGGCCCTCCGCGCCGCGCGGGGCCGCCGGACGGCTCGCCGGGGGCACCGCCCTCGGGCCGGTGCGGCCGGCGGCTGCGGCGGGGGGGCGCAGCGCGGGGCGGGTCGCGGTGGGCGTGGGGGTCGTCGCTGAGGAGTACATGGGCTGAGGGTGGTCCCTTCCGGTCCGTCGGCGGGTGTTGCCCCGCGGGGGCGGGGGAGGGCCGGTGCCGTGTGCTTCCTGGCGTGACGGCGGCCCTGCGGGTGGTGCGGTACGTCGGGTGGTGCGGTGCGTCGTGCCGTGCGGGGGGTGGTGCGCGGGCGCCGGGCACGGACGCGGGGTCAGGAACCCCTGTTCGGCGGTGCTCCGGCCGTCCGCACCCTGGGGAATGCGGTCGGCCGGACTGCCGTGGCCGTGCCCGGCGCTCCCGCGCCACCCGGCCGCGCCACCCCCTCGGGTGAGGACCGGGAGCGTCCCGCGCCACCGTCGGGGGACAGCCCCGACGCTGGTGGGACGCCGCCCGACCCGGGGGCGAGGTGGCGCACCCCTACAACACACCCGTCGGGCACTGGCTTAGTAGTCTGGCGGGCCCTGGCGAACGGTGGCGAATGCTCGCCCGGCACTTGCCCGAGCCTCTAGCCTCGGATCAGCCGAGGAACCTGGGGGCTTCATTGAGCAGGGAACCCAACACCCGACTGGCCGATCTGTTCGTCCTGACCGGATGGTCGAAGGGCGAGCTGGCGCGGCTGGTCAACCGTCGGGGTGCCGCGATGGGTCAGCTGCAGCTGTCCACCGACACGTCGAGGGTACGGCGTTGGATCGAGCAGGGGGAGATCCCGCGCGATCCGGTGCCGAGGGTGCTGGCGGCCGTGTTCACGGAGCGGCTCGGCCGTGTCGTCACCACTGAGGACCTCGGTCTGGAACGACACCGGCCCACCAGGTCCGGAGCGGACACGTCCGGAGCGGTCCCGTGGTCGCCGGATCGAACAGCCGCGGTCCTCACCGAGTTCACGGGAATGGACCTCATGCTGAACCGACGTGGATTGGTGGGCGCCGGAGCCGCGCTCACGGCCGGGGCGGTCATCGCCGACTCGCTGAAGGGCTGGCTGGGAGGGGACGCGGTCGCGTACGCGGCGTCCGTCCCCGGGCCGCGACAGGTGGTCACCGGGAGCGGAGCGCACCCGGTGGTGGACGTGTACGACGCGGGCCCGGTCGGGTTCGACGAGGTGGAGTCGCTGGAGCACTCGGTGCAGGTGTTCCGGGCCTGGGACGCCGCCCGCGGCGGCGGCCTGCAGCGCAAGGCGGTGGTCGGCCAACTGAACGAGGTTGGCGGGCTGTTGACGCACCGGCACGCACCGGCGGTCGAGCAGCGGCTGTGGCTGGTCGCGGCCAACCTGGCGGTGCTGGCGGGCTGGATGTCGCACGACGTGGGCCTGGAGCCCACTGCCCAGAAGTACTTCATGATGGCGGCGGACGCGGCCAAGGAGGCCGGCGACCGGCCGCGGGCGGGTGAGGCGATCTCCCGGGCCGCACGGCAGATGGTGCACCTGGGCCGGGCCGACGACGCGCTCGACCTGATGTCGGCGGCCAAGGCGGCCGGCGGGCGGTTGCTGCCCAGAACGCGCGCCATGCTCAATACCGTCGAGGCGTGGGCGCACGCGTCGATCGGGCACTCCCAGGACACCTACCGGCTGCTGGGGGAGGCCGAGGACCTGTTCGGCGAGGAGGCGTCGGAGCCGCCGCCCTCGTGGATGCAGGTGTTCGACGAAGCCGAACTGCGCGGTATGCAGGCCCTGGTGCTGCGCACGCTGTCCGAGCACGTCCCGGCGGCGGCCGACGAGGCCCGTCGGCACGCGGAGCGGGTGATCACCCTGCGGGAGGGCACCGGGCAGCTGCGTTCGGCGTTGTTCGACCGGATCACCCTGGCGTCGGTGCACCTGATCACCGGGGAGCCGGACGCGGCACAGTTCCAGGCCAAGATGGTGCTGAACCTGATCGGCCAGAACTCCTCGCACCGGACCTGGGACCGGCTGCGGGAGATGTACCGGCTGACCGCGCAGTACCGGGGGCTGGCGGTGGTGGACGAGCTGCGGGAGGAACTGGGCCGGGAGCTGCGGGCGGCGGACGCCAAGAACCGGCGGCGGCTGACCTGACGGGTTCCCGGGCGGCCCCCGGCGGGTGCGCCCCGGGGATGCGGGCGCCCGTCCGCCGGAGTCAGAGCGGCGGGGCCGGGCGGAGCAGCATGTGCAGGGCGACCACGGTGCCGTCCGTGCCGAGGACGGGCTCGCTCGCGCACTCGACGCCGTCGTGCCGTCCGCAGGGGCGGCGGACCCGCAGGGTGCCGGCGGCGTGGCGGCCGTGCACCAGGGCGTCGGTCATCATCCGCCGCAGCAGCGGCCGGTCCGCTTCAGGGAGGCGGTCGGGCAGCCGGTCGAGGCTGAGCGGGCCGTGCTCCGGGTCGCAGCCGAGGAGGCGGTAGGTCTCCGGGCTCCAGTGGATCCCGTCGGTGAGCAGGTCCCATGCGGCGGAGCCGAGCAGACCCTCGTCGATTCCGCCGTGGCCGCCGCCGTCGTCCAGGTAGCGGCCGGACGGCTCCTGCGCGGTGCCGTCCACTCTGCCGTCCGTTCCGCTGCCGGCGTCGCCCGTGCCGTCGCCGGCACCGTTTCCGCCCGCGCTGCCGGGAACGTCCGCCGCGGTGCCGTGCACCGTGCCGCTCCCGCCCGTCGGGGCGCCGTCCACCGCGGCGGCTCCCGGCGGGCGGGTGGCGCCTAAGGGCATGTTCATGGCGAACCCATCGCTCGGATACGGCCCGTGGGGTGCGAGCCGTTCGGACAGTGAGAAGACTGTCGCACAGCGTCGTCACCCTTGCGGGCGATTTGGACAGAACGCAGGCAAAATTCCTCTGGCATATGCCACTGTGGCCGGAGCCTTCGTCGCCCTGTGTGCGGACCGGGGCCCGAGGCGGTAACCTTCGGTGATTCCGGCGCCCGGGCGCCCACCGCAGTACCGACCAGAGACCCCGGCGACGGAAATCCCGTTGCCACTCCGACCGCCGCAACGGATGCTGACCTCATGTTCGAGCCAGTGATAGCACCCAGTGCCAGCCTCCTAGGCCTCCTCCAGCGAGGCCGTGGTGACGGGCAGCTCCACGCGCTGGCCGCCGACCGTGCCGAGGCCATCGCCGCGCTGGAGGAGTGCGTCACCAGGGACCCGCGCGCCGACTGGCAGGTCGAGAGCCGCTCCCTCTACTACGCCCGCATCTACATGGACCTGGAAGCCCCCCTCGAAGGCATCGAGGACCACCTCCACTCCGCCGAGGACCTGGTCACCGACGACGAGAGCCGCACCGGCCTCGCCCTTTCCGTCCTGGGCCACCTCGCCGCGTACGGCCGGCGCGACGCGCTGCTGATGCTGCGCGAGTACGCCGCCACCGGTGCCAACTGGTCCTGGGCCCTCGACGAGCTCGCCCTGCGGGACGACGACCGCGGCCTGCTGCTGCTCGGCACCGCCGTCCTGGACCACTTCGCGCCGGGCCCCGAGGGCGACGCCGAACTGCGCGAGTTCATCCGCAACGCGTACGAGCCCCGGCCCTGGCGGCTGTGGGCGGCCTACCACCCCAGAGTGGCCGCGGCCAGTGAGCAGTCACCCTTCGACCTGTGGCAACGCCAGATCAACCGCAGCGGCGTCACCCCCGGCTGGTCCACCGCCGACGTGCTGGCCTGGGCCGACCAGGGCGAGCTCGGCGGCCTCGGGGTCGGCGCCTTCCTCGGCCGCCCCGACGGCCGCGGGGAGCCCGCACGCGGCACCGACGCGCCGTCCGGCCCCGACGCGGTGGACCGCCGCGCCGCCGCTGCCGCCCGCTGCCTGACCGCCGTGGTCCGGCCCGAGGACCGCCCGCTGCTGCTGGAAGCGGCGCGCGACGGCCTGCCCGGCGCGCGCCGGGCCGCCCTGCGCCACCTGGTCGAGCAGCGCGACCCGGCCGCCGTCGGGCTCATCGAGGCCGCCGCCGCGGACGTGGACGACCGGATCGTCCGGGCCGCGCTGGAACTGCTCGGCCGGATGCGCGGCCCCGAGGTGCTGGCCCACGCCCGCCGCTGGGCCGACCCGGCGAGCGGCGGCGCCGACAGCGCGCTCGGCGAGGCCGCCGTCCAGCTGCTCGCCGACGCCGGGGAGCCGGCCGACGCACCGCTGGTGGTGGCCGGGCTGCGCCACTGGATCTCCGTGCGCGGGGTCAGCGGTACCGGGCTCGGGTCGCTGGTGGACGGTGCGGGGCGGCTGGCCGCCGCCGACGCCGTGCCGGTCCTGCGCCACATCTACGGCGAGGCCGCCTCCTCCGAGCTGCGCGGACGCGCCGCCCAGGCGCTGGCCGCGACCGACGTGCACTTCCCCGAGGGGCCCGCCGTCGAGTGCCTCTGGGACTGCGAGGAGTCCACGCGCGAGCTCGCCGCGCGCCACGTCGCCACCACGGGCGACGCGCGTGTGCTGGAGCGGTTGCGCAGGCTCGCCGCCGACCCGGCCGAGGAGGCCGAGGTCCACGCCGCCGTGCGCGGCCGACTGACCGCCGCCCGGGAGTTCGGGCGTTAGGGTCGGCTCACAACGTTCAGTGGGCCGGGACACCGACACGGTGTCCCGGCCCACTCGTTTCCGCGGGTCCTCGTACTGAAATCCGGTTCTACTTCACCGCGCCCGCGTCCGGGGTCAGCACGCCTCCGATGACCAGCCCGATGATCAGGACGCCGAGCAGGACCCGGTAGACCACGAACGGCATGAAGCTGTGGCTGGAGATGTACTTCAGGAACCAGGCGATCGCCGCGTAGCCGACCACGAAGGCGATCACGGTGGCCAGGATGGTCGGCCCCCAGGCCGGCGCCGGACCCTCACCGATCTTGAACAGCTCCAGCGCCCCGGAGGCGAGCACCGCCGGGATGGCGAGCAGGAACGAGTAGCGGGCGGCCGCCTCCCGGCTGTAGCCGAGCAGCAGGCCCGCGCTGATCGTGCCGCCGGAGCGGGACACGCCCGGGATCAGCGCCAGCGCCTGGGCGAAGCCGTAGATGCCCGCGTGCGGCAGTGTGAGGTCGGTGATCGGACGGGCGTGGCGGACGGCCCGGGTGCGGTCGGCGAAGGCCAGGACCAGGCCGAAGACGATCAGGGTGGTGCCGATGATCCGCAGGTCGCGCAGGTGGGTCTCGATGGTGTCCTGGAACAGCTTGCCCAGGATGCCGATCGGCAGGGTGCCGATGATCACGAACCAGCCCATCCGCGCGTCCGGGTCCGAGCGCAGCGCCGGCCGGAACAGGGACAGCGACCAGGTCTTGATGATCGAGGCGATGTCCCGGCGGAAGTAGATCAGCACCGCCGTCTCGGTGCCGAGCTGGGTGACGGCCGTGAAGGCCGCGCCCGGGTCGTCCCAGCCCAACAGGGCGGAGAAGACCCGCAGGTGGGCACTGGAGGAGATCGGCAGGAACTCGGTGAGCCCCTGGATCAGGCCGAGGACGGCCCCGTGGAACCATTCGATCACCGGGCACCCGCCGGGGATATCCGTCGGGCGTGGGGCAGGGGCGGCATGGGCGGGTCCTTGCGGGTCGGAAGGGCATGCGGGGCCGCCGTGACCCGCCCGGCCCGCGGGCCGCGCGCGAGCCCGGCGCGCGGCTGATGGTACGGGGTGAAGGTGACGGTTCTTTGTTCACCCTTTGTCGCGGCTTTGCGCACAAGCCCGCCGCCGCTCCGGAACCCGTCCTAGAGCACCGGTCGGGCCCGGACCCAGGTGCGGTCCGCGGTCAGGTAGCGCTCGACCACCAGGTCGGCCTCCGCGAGCGCCCGCTCGAACGCCTCCGTGCCGAGCGGGCGGGACAGGAAGGTCTGCGTCCAGGTGCCGTCCGGGAAAACGTACTCGAAGCGCACGGAGTTGACGCCGTCGCCGACCGGAGTGGCCGAGACCAGCCGGGCCCGGGCGTCCGGGCCGATGGTGCTCTCCCACGGCACGTTCCGGTGCCAGTCCTCGCCCTCGCGCTGCACCAGGACGCAGCCGTCCTCGGTGACGTGGCGGCGGCAGGTCTCCAGCAGGCCCCGGCGGACCGTCACGTCACCGGCGTGCACCAGGAAGGAGGCGAGCACGACGACGTCGAAGCGCTCGCCGAGGTCCAGCTCCTCGATCGGGCTGCGCACCGTGCGGACGTCCGCGCGGACCCGGGCCAGCATGTCGGGGGACTCGTCCACGGCCGTCACGGCGAAGCCGCGGTCGGTCAGCGGGTGCGTCATCCGGCCGACGCCGCAACCGAGTTCGAGGATGCGCGCGCCGGGCGGCACCGCGGCCTCGATCACGTCCGGGGCGTCGCCCACGGGGAGCCGGCTCCACACCTCGACGGCGCAGCCGTCCGGGCTGATCGCGCCCTCGCCCGTTCCGTCGTAACCCGCGCGTCGTTCGTCCGCCATGCCCTTCATCGGAACACGGACGGGTGCATAGGGGAAGAGGGCGTCAGAACGGGATTGCCAGATACCCCAGGGGGGTATATGTTCGACAGCGACGGAGCGAGGGAAGCGGCGCCGAACGGGGCGCCGGGGCGCGTGGAGGACGACATGGCACACCCCGAGCAGCACGAGCACCACGGACACCATGGGCACGACCACGGCGGTGGCGGAGCCGGCTGGCGGACGGCCGCGCAGGCGACCCTGCACTGCCTCACCGGGTGCGCCATCGGCGAGATCCTGGGCATGGTGCTCGGCACCGCCTTCGGCCTGCACAACGGCGCGACCGTGGTGCTCTCGATCCTGCTGGCCTTCGCCTTCGGTTACGCGCTGACCATGCGCGGCGTGCTGAAGGCCGGCCTCGACGTCGGCGCCGCGGCCAAGGTCGCGCTGGCAGCCGACACCGTCTCGATCCTGGTGATGGAGCTGATCGACAACACCGTGATGGTCACCGTCCCGGGGGCGATGGACGCGGGCCTCGGCGACCTGTTGTTCTGGGTGGCGCTGGCGGGTTCGCTCGCCCTGGCGTTCACGCTGACCGTCCCGGTCAACAAGTGGATGATCGGCCGGGGGCGCGGCCACGCCGTGGTGCACGCCCACCACGGGCACTGATACCACCCCAGGGTATCGAAGCCTCTCGCCTGCGGCCCGCACCGACCGTTCGACGGTCGGCGCGGGCCGCGGCGTGTGCGGCCCCGGTCTAGCGCGGGCTGCCCTCCAGGTCGGCCAGGGTCGCGTGCAGCCAGGCGAGTTCGGCCTCGGTGGTGGCGCGGGCGACCAGCAGCAGGCCGCGCCGGAACGGGTCGGCGAACTCCTCGGCGCCCACCGGGCGGTCGCCCTCGTAGAAGAAGCTGGCGGGTTCGGCGAGGAAGGCCAGTCGGCGGCGCAGCACGGCGGCCTGGTCGGCGGGGTCGGTGAGGTGCCGCAGGAAGGCGAGCAGGGTGAACCAGCGGTTCTCGTCGCTGACGTCGAGCGGCTCGGGCTCGCGCAGCCGGTCGAGCAGTGCGGTGCGGCCGGCCTCGGTGAGGTGCAGGGTGTGCCGGGGCGCGGCGGCGCTGCCCGGCTCGGTCTCGCGGACCAGCAGGCCGTCGGTCTCCAGGCGTTTGATCGCGGGGTAGAGCGTGCCGTCGCTGATCGGGCGGACGTGGCCGGTGAGCGCGGCGAGGTGGCGGCGCAGCTCGTAGCCGTGCAGGGGGCGGTCGTACAGGAACCCGAGGATGGCGAGCTTCAGCATGGGGCCACTCTCTCAGATCCTTCCCTCGGGGCATGGGTATCTCACTATCGCTATACCTCGAATTCGATGTATGGTCCTGGTCGTCCGCCGGAGTCCCCCGGAGCCGGGAGCCGGCACACCCAGGAGGAGCCGGCACACCCAGGAGAAGAAGCGAGTGAGCATGCGCGAGGCCCCCGTCACCCCGAACGGCGACCGGATCCGCTGGGTCGAGCTGCCCGGCGCCGAGCCGGCCCGGCTCTACCTGCACGGGCTCGGCGCCACCTCGCCGGCCTACTTCGCGGCCGCCGCCACCCACCCGCTGCTCGCCGGGCGGCGCTCGCTGCTGCTGGACCTGCTCGGCTTCGGCCTCAGCGACCGGCCGACGGACTTCGGCTACACCCTGGAGGAGCACGCGGACGCGGTCGCGGCGGCCGTCGCGACCACCGGGACGGCCCGGGTCGAGGTGATCGGCCACAGCATGGGCGGGGCGGTCGCGATCGTCCTCGCCCAGCGGCACCCGCACCTGGTCGAACGGCTGCTCCTGGTGGACGCCAACCTGGACCGGGTCGACCTCGACCGGCGCCACCCCGGCAGCAGCGGCATCGCGGCCTACGCCGAGGAGGAGTTCCTGGCCGGCGGCCGGGACGAAGTCGCCGAGCGGGTCGGCCCGTTCTGGTGGTCCACCATGCGGCTGGCCGGCCCGGAGGCGCTGCACCGCAGCGCCCGCTACCTCGCCCGGGCGACCGAACCGACCATGCGCGAGCTGCTGCTCGGCCTCGACCTCCCGCGCACCTTCCTCCACCCGGCGGCGGACGGCGAGCCGGCGGGCGCCGGGACCCTCCGCGCGGCGGGCGTACGGGTGGTCGCGGTGCCGGACTGCGGGCACAACATCATGCTCGACAACCCGGACGGCTTCGCGGCCGCCGCGGCCCGGGCGCTCGCGCAGGGGTGAGCGGGGGAGGCGCCGGCCGCCGCCCGTCGTAGGCTGGGGCGGACCGTCCGAGAGGAGCCCGCCCGATGCCCGTCCAGGTCCCGCCCGCGCTGGCCGCGTCCCTGGAGGGCTTCCTCGGCGCCGAGGGGCGCGCCTGGGTGGCCCGACTGCCCACCCTGGCCGGCGAGTTGCTGGACCGCTGGGAGCTGCGCCCGGACGGGCCGGTCGCGCACGGCGTGGTCGGGCTGGTGCTCCCGGTGCTGCGCGCCGACGGGATGCCGGCCGTGCTCAAGCTCCAGCCCGTGGACGAGGAGACGGTGGGCGAACCGCTCGCCCTGCGAGCCTGGGGCGGCCGCGGCGCTGTGCGGCTGCTCGACCACGAACCGGCCACCGGCTCCCTGCTGCTGGAGCGGCTGGACCCCGGGCGCTCACTGCTCGACCTGCCCGACGACCTCGCAGCGCTGCGTGTGATCGCCGAGCTGCTCAGGGAATTGACGAAACATCGGGCACCGTCCGGGCTGCGGACCCTGGCGGGTGCGGCGAGCGACCTGCTCGACCGGGCCCCGGCGGCCGTCGCGGCCCTCGCCGACCCGGTGGAGCGGCGCCTGCTCGCCGACTGCGCGGCCGCCCTGTGCGAGGTCCGCGCCGATCCCGGCGACCGGCTGCTGCACTGGGACCTGCACTACGGCAATGTGCTGGCCCCGCTCCCGGGCAGCGGCCGGGCGCCCTGGCTGGCCATCGACCCCAAGCCGCTGGCCGGCCATCCCGGCTTCGAGCTGCTCCCGGCGCTGCGCAACCGCTGGGAGAACGTGGTCGCCACCGGGGATGCCACCCGGGCGCTGCGGCGGCGCTTCGACCTGTTGACGGAGGTGCTGGAGCTGGACCGCGAGGTGGCGGCGGCCTGGACGCTCGCCCGGGTGCTGCAGAACGCGGTCTGGGTGGCCGAGGAGGGCGGGGCGGAGCTGGACCCGGCTCAACGAGTCGTCGCCGAGGTGCTGTTGGGGCGCTGACCGGGGAGCCCGCGCGGCTTTTCGCGCCTGCGAGGTGCTGCTGCTCGGGTCCTCCCCCTCGGTGCTTCCGCTCAGTGCTCGCGCAGGGGCACGAAGCGCACCGGTGTCCCCGGCCTGGCCTGTGCGGCGGCCGGGAGGTCGCCGGCCGGCACGACGCCGATCACCGGGTAGCCGCCGGTGGTCGGGTGGTCGGCCAGGAACACCACCGGCTGCCCGTCCGGCGGAATCTGCACGGCGCCCAACACTATGCCCTCGCTGGGCAGTTCACCGTCCCTGGCGCGGGCGACCGGCGGGCCCTCGGTGCGCAGCCCGACCCGGTTGCCGGTCGGGGAGACCAGGTACCGGTCGCGGCCGAGACGGGCCACCGCCTCCGGGGCGAACCAGTCCGCGCGCGGTCCGAGCCGCAGCCGCAGCACCAGCTCGGCCGGGGGGCCGGGCAGAGGCACCAGCTCGGGCCTGGCCCGGTACGGCGGCCGGGCGCCCACCGGCAGCCGGTCCCCGGCGGCCAGCGGGGCCGGCCCGAGCCCGGAGAGCAGGTCCGCCGAGCGGCTGCCGAGCACCGGCGGGACGGCGATCCCGCCCGCCACCGCCAGGTAGCCGCGCACCCCGGCCGTCGCCGCCCCCACCTCGACCAGCGCCCCGGCCGGCACCACCACCGGCGCGCCCCAGGCGGCCGGCCGGCCGTCCACCCGGACGGGCGAGGGCGCACCGGTGACGGCGACCAGCGTCGTTCCGACGGCCCGCAGTGCGACCCCGCCGAGCGTGGTCTCCAGTCCGGCGGCCCCGGGTTCGTTGCCCACCAGCCGGTTGGCCGCCCGCAGCGCCGGCTCGTCCAGTGCCCCGGCCCTCGGCACCCCGAGGTGGGCGACCCCGCGCCGCCCGAGGTCCTGGACCGTGGTCAGCGGCCCCGGGCGCTCCACCACCAGTTCGTTCAACTCCGGCTCCCCTCAGGCCCGTTCCGCCGTGAAGCGGACCCGGGTGCCCGGTGCCAGCAGGGCCGGGGGCTCGCGGTCGGTGTCCCAGAGGGTGAGCGCCGTCCGGCCGATCAGCTGCCAGCCGCCGGGGGAGGGGTGCGGGTAGACGCCGGTGTACGGGCCGGCCAGGGCGACCGAACCGGCCGGGACGGAGCTGCGCGGGGTGGCCCGGCGCGGCACCTCGTAGCGGGCCGGGAGGCCGGTGAGGTAGCCGAAGCCGGGGGCGAAGCCGCAGAACGCGACGGCGTACTCGGATCCGGCGTGGATCCGGACGGCGGCCTCCTCGGACACCCCCCACAGTGCGGCGACCTCGGCCAGGTCGGCGCCGTCGTACACGGTCGGGACCTCCAGCAGCGGTCCGCGCGCCGCCCCGGCCGTCGCCGGACGGGCGGTGCGCAGCAGCGCCGCCACCGCGCCGACGTCCGCGACGCCGTCCAGCAGCAGGGTGCGCGCGGCGGGCACCAGCTCTTCCACCGCGCCGATCGCCCCGGCCTCCCGGCGCTCGCTCAGCCAGCTGTAGAGCGCCGCCACCTCGGCCGTCCCGGGCAACTCGACCAGGAGCGCCCGCTCGCCGACCCGGCGCACCGTCCCCGCCGTCGCGTCGGGGCCGGGTACGCGAGGGGCTGTCACGTGAACGCCTCCACCCGGACCCCGGCGGAGGCCAGGGCGCCGCGGACCCGCCAGGCGAGCTGGGCGGCGCCGGGGGTGTCGCCGTGGACGCACAGCGAGCGGGCCTCGACGGCGATCCGCTCGCCGCCGGCGGTCTCCACCGTGCCGTCCCGGGCGATGGCGACGGCGCGGGTGATCACCGACTCGGGGTCGTGCACCACCGCGTCCGGCTCGCGGCGCGGGACGAGGGTGCCGGTGCGGGTGTACGCGCGGTCGGCGAAGGCCTCGGCGACCACCGGGAGCCCGACGCCCTCGGCCACCTCCAGCAGCAGTGAGCCCGGCAGGCCGAGCACGGGCAGCGGCCCGTCGCAGACCGCGCCCGCCCGCAGCACGCCGGCCACCACGGCCTCGGCCTGCTCGGAGTCGCCGACCACCCGGTTGTAGAGGGCGCCGTGCGGCTTGACGTAGGAGACCTTGGAACCGGCCGCGCGGGCGAACACCTGGAGGGCGCCGATCTGGTACGCGATCTCGTCGGCGAGCTCCTCCGGGGGCACGTCCATCGCGCGGCGGCCGAAGCCGGCCAGGTCGCGGTAGGAGACCTGGGCGCCGATCCGGACGCCGCGCTCGGCCGCCAGGGCGCAGACCCGGCGCATCGTCGACGGGTCCCCGGCGTGGAACCCGCAGGCGACGTTGGCGCTGGTCACCACGGACAGCAGGGCCTCGTCGTCGGTCAGGGTCCAGCGTCCGAACCCCTCGCCGAGGTCCGCATTGAGATCGATCACCGCATCGGCCACGCCCGTCCGCCTCCCAGCAGCTGTTGAGCCAGATGGTAGGGCCTGCGGATGAAGGCCGTTGCCCGTGACCCGGAGCCCCGCGGGTGCCGCGGCGTGTGCCCGGGGTCGCACGCCCCGGGGCGGCGCCTGACGGGGTCGCGCCGGGGCGCGAGCGGGCGCGGACCGCCCGGACTCAGCCGGTGGTCACCGGTGCGCGGAAGGCGCGCTCCAGTGGACGCAGCGCCCGCAGCACGATCAGCAGCGGCACGACGCCGAGGACCCCGAACGACATGTCGACGAATCGCCAGGCCAGTGGAATCCCGCGCAGCGGCCCGCAGATCAGTGCCAGCGGGATGACGGCCCCGCAGGCGAGCACGGCCCAGCGGATCACCCAGATGTTGCGGACCGGGTCCTTGAGCGGCCCCCAGAAGGCGGCGGCGATCACCAGGTGGGCGAAGGCCAGCCAGTCGGTGCCGTAGGCCAGGAAGGGGTAGCGCCCGTTGGTCTCGGCGAGGCCGGTGTGGACCCGTTCGAGCCAGGCCGCCGCTGCGGGGAGGCGGTCGCTCAGCGGGGCGGCCGGCCCGGAGGCGAAGTCGACCAGCCAGCGGGTCTCGGTCTCCAGGGGGAACGCGGTCAGACCGCTGAGCACCAGGCAGACCAGGAAGAACCAGAGCCACCGTCGGACCTTGCGAAGGATGACCGCGGGGTCGCCGTCCAT
The DNA here is from genome assembly GCF_053611565.1 of Kitasatospora sp. NPDC054795. Lineage (NCBI taxonomy): Bacteria > Bacillati > Actinomycetota > Actinomycetes > Kitasatosporales > Streptomycetaceae > Kitasatospora > Kitasatospora sp. NPDC054795. The sequence goes on along the minus strand of NZ_JBSHAP010000100.1, from coordinate 13,028 downwards.
GTCGCCCACCTCCATGCCGAGCATGCCGAAGTGCAGGCGGAGCCTCGTCCGACCTGCGCGGAACCGACTCTAGACCTATCTTTTGAACGTGTTCAACTCTCATTTTGGGTGGGGTGGGGCAGGGGCGGCCGGGGTCGCCCCGGAACGCAGCGGTGCCCGGGCTCCGTGGAGCCCGGGCACCGCCGGCGGGCGGAACGCCGCCCGCAGCCGTTACGCCGTGTAGGTGTACGTCACGGGAGCGCTGGTCCCGCCCGCCGTGGTGACGGTGACGCCCACCGCCCCGGGCTGGGTGCCCGCCGGGGCCGTGGCCGTGCAGAAGGACGGGCCGCAGGAGACGTGTGTGGCCGGCACTCCACCGAAGGCCACCGTCCCGTACGTCAGGTTGCTGCCGATCACGTTCACCCTGGCCCCGCCGGCGACCGGACCGGACGCGGGGGACAGGCTGCTGACCGCCGGGGCGGCCGGGGCCGGCGGCGGGGCGCCGGTGTAGTCGAAGGCGGCCGGGGCCGTGGCGGTGCCGCCGGGTGTCACCACGGTGACCGGGGCGCTGCCCGAGCCGCCCGGGGTGGTCACCGTGCAGGCGGTGTCGGTGCAGCTGCCGGGCGCCGGGACGCCGCCGACCAGCACCATGCCGTTGACCAGGTTGGTGCCGCCGACGGTCACCGCGGTGCCGCCCGCGCCCGGGCCGGTGGTGGTGCCGAGGCCGGTGACGGCCGGGGCGGCCTGGACGGTCGCCGGCAGGAGGCTCTGGGTGCCGAGGTCGTAGCGGGAGATGTGGCCGGTCGGGTCGGTGTCGTTGGGGTTGGCGGCCGTCACCGTGATCACGCCGGCGATCGGCACGCCGGGCGTGGTGCGCAGGCTGAGCTTCATGAACTCGTACTTCCCGACCACCCGGGTGCCGTTCAGCACGGCCTCCAGGTGGCGGCCGTCGGGGGAGAGGGTCGAGCTGAAGGTGTAGTCGTACGGCGTGGAGTAGAACATCGCGCCGTCGGTGGTGACGCCGGGCGGCAGGTCGACGGTGAAGTGCGTCGGGCCGGTCAGGTCCGAGGTACCGGACGAGGTCCAGCCCGCCCACATGTTCCCGGTGGTGAAGAACCCGCCGGGGTAGTTCCCGCCCTGCGACACGGTCACGTGCTGGGCGGAGGTCGACGTCGTCGCGGCCGGGGCGGCCGCGGCGGCGGTGGCGCCGGTGACGAGGACGGCGCCGGCGGCGAGGGTGGTCACGGACAGCGCGGCGGCGAGGCCCGCTTTGGCCAGTCGGGTGATCATTGGTCGATCATCACCGAACAAGCGCGCCTTCCTCACGCTTTTCTCGAATGCCGGTTCGGGAATGGCGGAATCTCGTCGAAATCACGTTCTGAATCCGTCACCCGTACCGTCGTCCACCTGCTGCTCCGCCCGCCCGCAAGGTCCGTTTCGGTCGATGTCGGTGCGAACCTCTAATCTTGTCCTCCGTGACCGTCATCGCAGACCCGCTCACCGAGCCCGGCCTCCGCCCGCCCGCCGGCCCGGCCGCCGCGCGCCCCGCGCCCGGCCCCGCCGCCGACGAGGGCCTGGCCCGCCGGCTCAAGGCGCTGGCCTGCACCGCCCCGCTGCACGACCTGGACAACCGCAAGGTCAACCTGGCCGGCGAGTACGGCGGCTACGCGATGGCCGAGGTCGGCCTCGCCGCGATCGACCTGGTCACCCTGAACATGGACTTCGACACCGGGGCCGACCGCGACATAGTGCTCGCCCGCCTGCTGCCCCGGGTCGCCGTCCAGGCCACCGGCCGCCCCGCCGCCGAGCACGAGCGGGTCGCCCGCTGGGTGCTGGAGTCGCTGATCAACGTCGGCAGCGTGGACCGCGGCTTCCGCGCCGTCTACGGCACCTTCGGCGCGGACGGCGAGTACGTCCGCCGGGACTACGACTTCAAGCTGATCGAGGAGGTCCCCGGCCCGGACGGCGGCGTCTACCTGCGCACCACCGACGAGGCGGTCAACGTCCTGGTCGGCGCGCTCGACACCGACGTCACCTCGGCCCAGATCGCCGCCGAGGTCAAGCTGGAGGTGCTGATCCGCCGCGGCCGCCTGGCCGACGCCCAGCTCGCCGCCGAGCAGGCCCGCTACCGCACCGTCCAGTACGCCGAGACGCTGCGCCGCGCCCTGGACGCCACCCGCCGCAACGTCCGCGCCGTCGACTGGATGCGCGCCGTCCCCGACCTCATCGCGGAGGCGCTGGACCACATCGCGGACCGCTACCGGCACGAGAACGCGATTCTCACCAACATCCGCAAGGCCCGCGACGAGGCCGAGGACCCGGAGCACAAGCGCCGCGCCGCCGAGCTGGTCGACATCGTCAAGGACTGCATCCGCCGCCACACCCAGCTCCAGACCCGCCTGCTGGAGGCCGGCCCGCTGTTCCGCGCCGAGCAGGACCGGCAGGCCTTCGCCACCCCCGGCGCCCGCAGCGGCATCGACCTCTACGGGCAGCTGCTCGCCCCCGTACTGAGGCTGCCGGTGGAGCAGGCCGTCCGCCCCACCGGCGCCTTCTTCGCCCGGGGCGCCGGCCTGCGCACCCCGGTCTCGGTCCGGGTCGCCGACCTGGTCGACCTGCTGCTCACCCCGCCGGTCGAACGCGAGCACCTCGGCGCCGAGCTGCCCGACCCCGACCTGGTCGCCACCCCGGACGACAGCCGGTTCTCCGAGGCCCAGCTGGAGTCCGCGATGGTCCTGCTCGACCTGCCCCCGGACGCCCCCCGCCGGCTCTCCGGCCTGCTCGCCGACGCCCGCAAGCAGGACCCGGACCTGCCGTACCTGCTGGCCCTGCTCGCCGTGCACGCCGCCAGTCCGCCGGTCGGCACCGCCTACCGCCAGGGCGAGGAGCGGCTGCTGTTCGCCGTGGACGACGGCACCCCGCTGCACGACCCGGAGTTCGGCGGCGCCGACCTGATCGTCGGCAGCGCCCTGCTCGACGCGGTCGGCATGGCCGCCGACCGCAAGGACGCCGGCTGACCGGCCGGGAGGCACACCTTGCCGGGACCAACCTTGACGAACCGTAACCACCGCGCCACCCCCGAGGAGCACCGCCCGTGACGACCCACCACGACACGTCCTGGGCGGCCGAGAGCGAACCCGCGGCCCCCGCGCCGATCACCCCGGCCGACGTCGCGGACGCCGCCCGACTGGTCTCCTTCGGCCTCCAGGCCAAGCTGCTGCCCGCCCGGGACGCCGAGTACGCCGAGCTGGTGCGACGCCACCGCGAGGACCCGCCGTTCGCCCGGCTCGCCGACGCCGTCGCCACCGGCATGGGCCTGGTCGTCCTGGAGGTCTCCCCGCGGGCCGGCATGGCCGTGGCCGCCGCCGAGGACTCGCTGTTCGCCGTCCGGATGGGCGACTACTCGCGCCGCGCCGCCTCCGAGTCCACCGACCGCTTCCTGCACGGCCTGGCCCACCTGGCCGTCGCCGCGATGGCCTTCCCCCGCCCCGAGGACCTCGCCGACGACGGCTACCTCGGCCGGATCACCGTCAACGGCGTCGACTCCTTCGTGCGCCAGGCCTGCCGCCGCCTGGAGGAGCAGGCCGACGCCGAGGGCGCCAACACCGACCCGGCCTCCGACGCCCCCGGCCTGGAGGCGGCCTGGCGGGTCTGGGCCCGGCGCACCGCCACCGGCGCGACCAAGGACGCCCGCCGGCTCTCCGGCTCCACCATCGGCATCGTCGCCAAGGCCGTGCTGTTCCTGGTCGACTCCGGCTTTCTCCAGAAGGTCTCCGACGACTCCGGCGGCACCTACCGCACCACCGCCCGCTACCAGCTCCAGGTGCGCGACCTGGCGGGCAGCGCGGCCATGGCCGAACTGCTCGACCTCGGCATCGTCCCGGTCTCCGACGGCACCGCCAGCCTGCTGCCGCCGGACACCGGCGACGAACTGGTCGCCGACGCGGGCCTGCCGTTCCACTCGCTCTGAACCTGGTGCCCGGAGTCCACCCGCTCCGAGCACCGGCGCCCAGAGCCCACCCGCCCAGAGCCCACCCGCTCCGAGCCCACCGCGCCGGCCTCCCGCCGGGTGCACCCGGTCCCGGAGCACCGCGCCGGCCCCCGGCCCACCCGCCCCGAACCGGCCCGCCGCCCACCCCTCACGCCACGCAAGCCACGGAGAACCGCCGCACATGTACGAGCTCAACCGGGTCCGCCTCTACTCGATCGGACCGGCCGGCGCCCGCTACGCCGACACGGTGCTCGACCTGCGCGGCGTCGGCGAGCCGGTCGCCGACCCGGCCCCGCAGCAGATCGGCCTGTTCGGCGAGGACACCGACGGCCCGGTCCGCCGCCCCGCCCCCGCCGGCGTGCTCTTCCTGGAGAACGGCGGCGGCAAGTCCGTCCTGCTCAAGCTGATCTTCTCGGTCATGCTCCCCGGCCACCGCAACACCCTCGGCGGCGCCAGCTCCGGCGTGCTGCGCAAGTTCCTGCTCGCCGACGACTGCGGCCACGTCGCCCTGGAGTGGCAGCACACCGTCACGGGCGAGCTGATCGTGGTCGGCAAGGTCAGCGAGTGGCGCGGCCGCCAGGTCTCCTCCGACCCGCGCAAGTTCGCCGAGACCTGGTACTCCTTCCGCCCCGGCGCCGGCCTGACCCTCGACTCGCTGCCGGTCGCCGAACGGGTCAGCCTGGCCGGCGACCAGAAGGCCCGCGGCCGCCGCCGCACCATGAAGGGCTTCCGCGACGCCCTCACCGAGGCCGGCAAGGCCCACCCCCACCTCGACCTGGTCTTCGAGGACGGCCACGACCGCTGGACCGAGCACCTCGGCGAACTCGGCCTCGACCCCGAACTCTTCCGCTACCAGCGCGAGATGAACGCCGACGAGGGCGAGGCGGCCGGCCTCTTCGCGGTCAAGCACGACAGCGATTTCACCGACCTCCTGCTGCGGGCCGTCACCGACACCCGGGACACCGACGGCCTCGCCGACCTCGTGCACGGCTTCGCCGCCAAGCTCGGCCGGCGTGCCGAACTCACCGCCGAACGCGACTTCACCGCCGGCTCGCTGGACCTGCTGGAGCGCATCGCCGAGACCACCAGCGCCCGCGAGACCGTCCGCGAGGCCCACCGCACCGCCGAACGCCGCACCCGCCGCCTCGCCCACGCCCTCGCCTCCCGCGCCACCGCCGAACGCGACCGCGCCCAGGACCTCGCCATCGAGGTCGCAGCCGCCGCGAGCGCCGTCACCGCCGCCGAGGCCGACCGCACCCGGCACAGCCTGATCGCCGACGAACTCACCCACCGGCACGCCACGTTGGGCCTCGCCGCGGCCACCGCCGAGGCCGCCGCGCTGCGCCGCGAACTCATCGACGCCCGCACCCTGCACTCCGCCTGGCAGGCCGCCGAGGCGGTACTGCGCCAGCGCGCCGCCGCCGACCGGGTCACCCGGGTCGCCGCCGCCATCCGCGAGGCCGAGCTGGACGCCGCCCCCGCGCTCGCCGCCCGCGCCCGCGCCGCGACCGCCCTGGCCCGCGCCCTGGAGGCCGCCGCCGCCGCCGCCGAGTCCCGCGCCGACACCGAGGAGGAGCGCGCGGGCGAACTCCAGGAGGACGGCGGCAAGGCGCAGTCCGACGCCACCGAGGCCGCCACCGCCGCCCAGAAGGCCCGCAGCGAGGCCGAGCACCTGCGCCAGCGCCTCGCCGAGGTCGAGCAGGAGACCGAGGCCGCCGTCTCGGCTGGCTTCATCGACGCCGACGGCGACGTGGACCCGGCCCGCGCCGCGCTGCACGCCGCCGACGTCGAGAAGGCCGCCGCCGCCGCGCTCGCCCAGGCCCGTACCGCCGCCGAGTCCGCCGCCGCCCGGCTGCGCGAGTCCGCCGCCGCCACCTCGCGCGCCGAACTCGCCGCCGAGCGGGCCGGCGACGCCCGCAAGGACGCCGCCCGCTCCCTCGCCGCCGAGCAGCGCACCGCCGCCCTGCTCGCCACCGAGGAGCGCCTCGCCGACCTGCTCTCCCTGACCCCCTACCAGGAGGGCGCCGAGGAGGACGCCGGCTTCCTCACCCCCGCCGTGCTCGACCGCAACGCCGAGTACCTGCGCGAACTCCTCGACGAGTCCATCGCCACCGCCGAACGCACCCTGTTCGACCTCCGCACGGCCGCCGCCGACGACTCCCGCATCCTCGCCGCCCTCGGCGACGGCGGTCTGCTGCCGCCCGGCCCGGACGTGCTCGCCACCGTCGAGTACCTCGCCGAGCACGGCATCCCGGCCCTGCCCGGCTGGCGCTACCTCGCCCAGTCGGTGGACCCGGCCGACCACGACGCGATCCTCGCCGCCCGCCCCGAACTGGTCGACGGCGTGGTCGTCACCGACCCGTCCTCGCTGGAACGCGCCCGCGAGGCCCTGCAGGCCGCCGCCCTGCTGCCGCGCTCCACCGTCGCCGTCGGCGCCGCCGCCTCGCTGATCGCCCCGATCACCGACGAGCCCGCCTTCTTCCTCGTCCCGCCGAACCCGGCCATGCACGACGAGTCCGCCGCCGACGGCGAGCGCCGCGAACTGCGCGCCCGGGCGAGCGCCCGCGAGGAGCACATCCGCGAACTGGCAGGCCGCCTCGGCGCCGACCGCGCCCTCGCCGCCCGCCTCGCCTCCTGGCACGCCAGCTGCCCGCCCGGCACCCTCGCCGAATTCGCCGCCGCCGCCGAGGCCGCCCGCGAGCACGCCGAGCAGGCCGCCGCCGCCCTGGCCACCCTGCGCGCCGACCACGACGAGGCCGAGACCGACCACGCCGCGGCCGCCTCCGTCCACGAGGAGCACCGCGAGGCCGCCCAGCGCGCCCGCCGCCGCGCCGACGCCCTCTCCGGCCTCGCCTTCCGGCTGCGCGAGCGCGGCAACTGGGCCCGCCGCCAGCGTGAACTCGCCGAGGACGCCGCCGAGTGCGACCGCCGCCAGGTGCTGTGCGCCGACCGCGCCCGCACCTGCGACGAGGACCGCCGCGCCGCCCAGCGCGCCGCCGACGACGCCCGCCGCACGGCCCGCGCGCTGCGCGCCGAACGCGCCGAGATCCCCGCCGCCGAGCAGTCCGACGAGCCCGTCGAGACCGCCCCCGCCGCGCTGCCCGCACTGCGCGAGGCCTACCGCGCCGCCTCCCAGCTGTACGAGAAGGTCGGCGTCGGCGCCGACCTGCGAGCCGAGCAGGCCCGCGCCGAGGGCGACGAGGCCGCCGCCGCGACCGAACTCGACCGCCTCACCAACAAGGTCCGCACCCGCGCCGAGGAACTCCTCGGCAGCCCCGACGGCGCCGACGGCCCGGCCCGCCAGGCCGCCGCCGCCCGCGCCGAGGAGCTGGTCGCCACCATCGAGGCCCGCTCCGCAGCCGCCAGCGAGCAGCTCGGCCGGCTGCGCGGCGAGGCCGAGCGCTCCGCTCCCGCCGACGGCGAGGCGCACACCGAGCTGCCCGAGGACCTCGTCCCCACCGATCCGGAGCACGCCCAGGTCCTGCTGCGCACCGCCACCAGCCGACTCGCCGAGCGCCGCGAGGCCCTGGACGCCGCCCGCACCGCCCACGCCGACCTCCAGCGCACCTTCGACAGCGCCCAGGCCTCGGCCGCCGACTTCGACGAGCTGGCCGGCCAGCTGCGCGACGGCCTGCGCGACCACCAGGAGGACCCGGACGACCCGGTCGAGCCGTACCTGGGCTCGCTGGCCGACGCCCGCACCGGGGCCACCGAGGCACGCCGCTCGCTGCGCACCGCCGCCGGCGAGCTGTCCTCCTCCGAACTCGCCGTCCGCGACTCCTCCGACGCCCTGGTCCGGCACGCCAACGCGGCCCGCTACGAGGCCGTCCGTACCCCCGCCCGCCAGCAGATCCGGGAACTGCCCGCCTCCGCGCTGCCCGAGCACGCCGCCGCCTGGGCCGCGGCCTTCGCGCCCCGGCTGCGGGTGCTCACCGACGAGCTGGCCCAGCTGGAGAAGAACCGCGGCTCGATCGTGGACCGGCTGCGCGGCCTGGTCGAGTCCTCGCTCACCACGCTGCGCGCCGCCCAGCGGCTGTCCCGGCTGCCCGAGGGCCTGGGGGAGTGGTCCGGCCAGGAGTTCCTCCGGATCCGCTTCGAGGACCCGGACCACGCCACCCTGGTCGAGCGCCTGGGCGAGGTCATCGACGAGGCCACCCGCGCCGCCGTGAAGAAGAACAGCGACCTGCGCCGCGACGGCATGTCCCTGCTGCTGCGCGGGGTCGCCGCCGCGATCGGCCCCAAGGGCGTCAGCGTCGAGATCCTCAAGCCCGACGCGGTGCTGCGGGCCGAGCGGGTCGGGGTCGGCCAGATGTCCGACGTCTTCTCCGGCGGCCAGCTGCTCACCGCGGCCATCGCGCTGTACTGCACGATGGCCGCGCTGCGCGCCAACGACCGCGGCCAGTCCCAGCTGCGGCACGCCGGCACGCTGTTCCTGGACAACCCGATCGGCCGCGCCAACGCGACCTACCTGCTGGAGCTCCAGCGGGCCGTGGCCGACGCGCTCGGCGTCCAGCTGATCTACACCACCGGCCTGTTCGACACCACGGCGCTCGCCGAGTTCCCGTTGGTGATCCGCCTGCGCAACGACGCCGACCTGCGCGCGGGCCTCAAGTACATCTCGGTCGAGGAGCACCTGCGCCCGGGCCTGCCGGCCGCGCCGGACCCGGACGGCCCGACCATCCACGGCGAGATCACCGCCACCCGGATGTTCAAGCGTCCCGCGGAGGTTCCGGCGCAGGCGTGAGCGGTCCCCGTTCGGCCGGGGGCGGTTCCGGTTCGACCGTGAACTGACTAGCGTGATCTCCATGCTGACGATCGCGCACCTCAGTGACACCCACCTCGGCCAGGTCCACCGCCGGGACGGCGGCAGGCGCGCCCGGCGGCGGGCCGAGCAGGTGATGGCGTACCTCGACGCCCTGCCCGGCCCGCTGGACGCGGTGCTGGTCACCGGCGACCTCGCCGACCACGGCCTGCCCGAGGAGTACCGGGAGGTCGCCGAGGTGCTGGCCTCCCGGCACCCGGTGCTCATCTGCCCCGGCAACCACGACTCCAGGGCGCCGTACCGGGAGGTACTGCTCGGCGAGGCAGCGGGGGAGGGGCCGATCAATCGCCTGCACCAACTGCCGGGCGCCGACGTGCTGATGCTCGACTCCTCGATACCCGGGCAGGACGACGGCCTGCTGGACGAGCGGACGCTGGACTGGCTGGACACCGAACTGGCGTCCGGCCGCGGCGAGTTGCCCGCGCTGGTGGCCTTCCATCACCCGCCGGTGGAGCTGCACCTGCTGTACGTCGACCCGATCCGCCAGTTCGGCGAGGCGCGGCTGGCACAGGTGCTGCGCCGGCACCCCCGGGTGGCCGCCCTGTTCTGCGGCCACGCGCACACCTCCGCGGCCACCACTTTCGCCGGTCTGCCGCTGCTGATCGCCCCCGGCGTGGCGTCGACCGTCACGCTGCCGTTCGAGGGCGGGCGCGGCATCTCCTTCGACCACCCGCCGATGCTGGCCTTCCACGTCCTGGACGGGGACCGCCGGCTCACCACCCACTACCGGGCGCTGCCGGCGCGGGACTGACCGATCGGCCCGGCGCTACGGGTGGTTGGGCCGCACCCGGGCCTGGCGCGGCGGCTGTTGCGGTGCCTGGCGCGGCGGTTGGTACGGCTGCTGGTGCGGCGCTCGCTGCGGCTGGTGCCCTGGCCCGTACGGCTGCGGTGGCTGCTGCGGCGACTGCGACCGGGGCGATTCGTACGGCTGCCGGTACACCGACGACGGGCCGGGCCGGGGGAACGGCCGCGCGGCCAGCGGCTCGGAGGGCGCCCGGCCGCCCGCTGTCGGGTGCGTGGCGCCCGGCGTCCGCATCCGCTGGGCCGCGACCTGGCGGGAGATCAGGATCTCCAGCAGGCACCACATGGTGCCGAACACCCCGAGCCCCATGGCCAGCAGTGCCGGTGTCAGCAGCCAACTGCCCGCGTACGAGGCCAGGGTGGCCACCACGACGCCCACCAGGGTGAAGGACAGGCAGAGCACCGCCCGGACTGCGGCGGCGCGTACCTCGTCGGGCAGGCGGCGGCGACGGCGGCGTGGCACGGACATCGAGCGACCCCCAGGCGCGTGGCGCGTGTTCTGTGAAGCATACGGAACGGGTGCACACGAAACGCGCCCCTCGCCTCACTCTGCCCCGCCGAACCAGGACTATGCGTCCGAAACCGCCGAACTGCCTTCAAATCGTGTCATCCGGGCCGTCCCGGCAGGCCCGGCGCCGTCCGGCGGCCCGGCTCAGTCCAGTTGGACGTTGAGCTCCTCCAGCGCGCCGGTCACGATCGTCCGCATCGCCCGCTCGGCGTGGACGGCGTCCTCGGCGCAGATCGCCTCCGCGACCTCGCGGTGCAGGCGGATCGCGTACGGCTCCGGCTGATGGGGCATCAGATGGTACTCGGTCCGGCCGGTGAGCACCGCCGCGACGCTGTCCCCGAGATGGGCGAACATCTCGTTGCCCGAGGCGCGCAGCACCAGGGCATGGAAGGCGATGTCGTGCCTGAGGAAGGCGTTCAGGTCGGCGGCCCGTGCGGTGACCGTCAGGTCCACGGCCAGTGAGCTGAGTTCGCGCCGGTCGTCGTCGCTCGCGTGGGTGGCGGCGAGCGCGGCCGCGGCCGGTTCGACGGCCACGCGCAGCGAGCCGAGCGAGCGCAGCTGGGCCGGGCGGTCCGCGCCAGCCAGGCGCCAGCGGATCACCATCGGGTCGAAGACGTCCCAGAGCGACTTCGGCTGCACGGTGATCCCGACCCGTCGCCGGGACGCCACCATCCGCATCCCCTCCAGGACGCGCACCGCCTCCCGGACGACCGTCCGGGACACCCCGAACCGGCCCTCCAGTTCCTCTCCGCGCAGTACCGCCCCCTCGGGGATCTCCCCCGACGCGATCGCCGGCCCGAGCTCGGCAAGCAGCCGACCGGGCAGCCCCTGGATCTCCATCCGCCCAGCGTAGACGCCCGCTCCGCGGGCCTTCACCTCGCCCTGCGACCCAGGCCACATCGTAAAAGTATGACGATTTGGTTTCCGACACTTGAATACGTCATATCTTTGAGGCGATAGTGGCGGCCAGGCAACGAAGGAGCACCACCCCATGGCTCTCAGCGTCGAGAACCACGACCTCCCGCAGGCCCCCCTCACCGTCGTGGTGATGGGCGTCTCGGGCGTCGGCAAGACCACCCTGGCCCGCCTGCTGGCGGACCGTCTCGCCCTCCCCTTCGCGGAGGCGGACGAGTTCCACCCCGCGGCCAACATCGCCAAGATGTCCGCCGGCGTCCCGCTGGACGACCAGGACCGCGCCCCCTGGCTGCGCGCCGTCGGCGCCTGGCTCAAGGAGCGGACCGAGGACGGCACCGGCGGTGTGGTCACCTGCTCGGCGCTGAAGCACCGCTATCGCGAAACCCTGCGCGCGGCCTGCCCGGGCGCCTTCTTCCTGCACCTCAGCGGTGGCCACGAGCTGGTCGAGGACCGGCTCAGCCACCGCACCGGCCACTTCATGCCGTCCTCGCTGCTCGACTCGCAGTACGCCGCCCTGGAACCGCTGGCGGCGGACGAGCGCGGCGGCGTCCTGGACGTCGGCCCGTCCCCCGAAGAACTCGTCGAGATGGCCGTGGCGCTGCTGCGGCCCGTCAATGGAGACCTCGCGTGAGCATTGCCCCCACCCTGCTGGCGGCCGCCCCACCGGCCCTGCCGCACACCAGCAGCGACTCCCAGCTGCTGATCGCGGTGCTGCTCAGTATTGGTGCGATCGTCGTACTGATCACCAGGCTGAAGCTGCACCCGTTCCTCGCCCTCACGCTCGGCTCCGGTCTGCTGGCCGCCGTCGCGGGTGCCCCCTTCGACAAGCTGCTGAGCAGCTTCTCCACGGGCTTCGGATCCACCGTCGCCGGCGTCGGCCTGCTGATCGGCCTCGGCGCGATGCTCGGCAAGCTGCTCGCCGACTCCGGCGGCGCCAACATCATCGCGGACACCGTCCTCTCCCGGACCGGCAACAAGGCGCTGCCCTGGGCGATGGCGCTGATCGCCGCCGTGCTCGGCCTGCCGCTGTTCTTCGAGGTCGGGGTCGTCCTGCTGATCCCGATCGTGCTGCTGGTCGCCCGCCGCGGCAACGTACCGCTGATGCGGATCGGCATCCCGGCCCTGGCCGGCCTGTCGGTGCTGCACGGCCTGGTGCCCCCGCACCCGGGCCCGCTGGTCGCGGTCGACGCGCTGAAGGCCGACCTCGGCATCACCCTGGCGCTCGGCCTGCTGATCGCCGTCCCGACCCTGATCATCGCGGGCCCGCTGTTCGCGCGGCTGGCCGAGCGCTGGGTCGGCCCGCTGGAGATCCCGGCGGCCACCGCCCCCGAGGAGACGGCCAAGCACGACCGCACCCCGTCCTTCGCCGCGGTGCTGGCCACCATCCTGCTGCCCGTCGTGCTGATGCTCGGCAAGGCCCTGGCCGACGTCGTGATCGACGACCCGAAGGCGCTGGTCCAGCGGGTGTTCGACTTCATAGGCTCCCCGCTGATCGCCCTGCTCGCCGCGACCCTGCTCGGCATGGTGACCCTCGGCAGGGCGGCCGGCTTCGACAAGGCCCGGATCTCCGACACCGTCGGCAAGTCGCTCGGCCCCATCGCCGGCATCGTGTTCATCGTCGGCGCGGGCGGCGGCTTCAAGCAGACCCTGATCGACGTGGGCGTCGGCAACGCGGTCAGCGAGTGGTCCGGCAAGTGGCACATCTCGGCGCTGCTGCTCGGCTGGCTGATCGCCGTCCTGATCCGGCTGGCCACCGGCTCGGCGACGGTCGCCACGATCACCGCCGCCGGCATCGTCTCCCCGCTGGCCGCGAACATGTCCTCGACCCACGCGGCCCTGCTGGTGCTCGCGATCGGCGCCGGCTCGCTGTTCTTCTCGCACGTCAACGACGCCGGCTTCTGGCTGGTGAAGGAGTACTTCGGGATGAGCGTCGGGCAGACGCTGAAGTCCTGGTCGGTGATGGAGACGGTGATCTCGGTGGTCGCCATCGCCCTGATCATGCCGCTCAGCCTGAT
>NZ_JBSHAP010000099.1:0-35322 GCF_053611565.1 Kitasatospora sp. NPDC054795 | reverse complement strand
GCGCCGAGCCCGCGTTGAAGCCGAACCAGCCGAACCAGAGCAGCCCGGAGCCGAGCATCACCAGCGGCAGGCTGTGCGGGCGCATCGGGTCCTTCCGGAAGCCGATCCGCCTGCCCAGCACCAGGCAGAGGGCGAGTCCGGCGACGCCGGCGTCGATGTGCACGGCGGTCCCGCCGGCGAAGTCGATCACGCCCACCCGGTCGACCAGCCAGCCGCCGTGCCCGTTGTCGGTGAAGAACACCCAGTGGGCGACCGGGAAGTAGACCACCGTGTCCCAGAGGGCGGCGAACAGCGCCCAGGCCGCGAACCTCGCCCGGTCCGCAATCGCACCGCTGATCAGCGCCGGGGTGATCACCGCGAACATCAGCTGGAAGGCGGCGAACGCGGTGACCGGGATCGAGCCCTTCAGGTCGTTCGGGCCGATGCCGCGCATCCCCACGTGGTCCAGGTTGCCGATCAGGCCGGCGAAGGCGTCCGTGCCGAAGGCCAGCGAGTAGCCGTAGGCCACCCACAGCACGCTGACGACCGCGAGCGCGGCGAAGCTCATCGCCAGCATGTTCAGCGTGCTCTTGGCCCTGACCATGCCCCCGTAGAAGAAGGCCAGCCCCGGGGTCATCACCATGACCAGGGCCGCACTGACGAGTACGAAGGCGGTGTCGCCCGCACTGAAGCCGTCCGGCATCGGCGCCTCCTCCTGCTGTCTGCGCCACGCCCTCCACGGAGTCCTGTCCCCGTGGCACCCGGGGTGTCCGCGGTGCGGAGGAGCGTGCCGGAGTTCGGGACCGGCCCGGTGCGGTGTCCCGCCGCGACGGGACGGTGGACGCACCGCCCCGGCCACCGCGGGCCGTGACGTACCGTACCGCCGGACACCGCCCGGAGCGGCCGAGCCATTCCCCCGGTGCGCCGAACGGGCGAGCCCGGCGGCAGCCGGTAACGTCGCGGGCCATGAGGATTCTGGTCACCGGCGGTGCCGGGTTCATCGGTTCGGCGGTCGTACGGGCCCTGGCGGCCGAGGGCCACGAGGTCCGGGTGCTGGACGCGCTGCTGCCCGCCGTCCATCCCTCCGGGGTGATGCCCGTGCTGCCGGAGGGCGTGGAACCGCGGCACGGTGACGTGCGGGACGCGGCGGTGGTCGAACGGGCGCTGGCCGGGGTGGACGCGGTCTGCCACCAGGCGGCGATGGTGGGCTTGGGCCTGGACCTCGACGACGCGCCCGCGTACGCCGGCTGCAACGACCTCGGGACGGCGGTCCTGCTCTCCGCGATGGCACGTTCGGGCGTACGGAACCTGGTGCTCGCCGGGTCGATGGTGGTCTACGGGGAGGGCCGGTACCGGTGCCCGGCGCACGGGGACGTCTCACCCGGTCCGCGGCGCCCGGCCGACCTGGACGCCGGACGGTTCGAGCCGCCGTGCCCGCGGTGCGGCACGGGGCTGAGCCCCGGGCTGGTGGCGGAGGACGCCCCGACCGATCCGCGCAGCGTGTACGCCGCCACCAAGCTGGCCCAGGAACACCTGGCCTCCGCCTGGGCCCGGGCCTGCGGGGGGCGCGTCCTGACGCTGCGGTACCACAACGTGTACGGGCCCGGCATGCCGCGCGACACCCCGTACGCCGGGGTCGCCTCGCTGTTCCGCTCGGCCCTGGTCCGGGGTGAGGCGCCACGGGTGTTCGAGGACGGCGGGCAGCGACGGGACTTCGTCCACGTCCGGGACGTGGCCGAGGCCAACCTCGCGGCACTCGCGGCGGTCCGCATTCGGCCTCCGGGCAGTGCCCGGGCGTACAACGTGGGCAGCGGTGAGGTCCGGACGATCCGCGAGATGGCGGTGGCGCTCGCCGCCGCCCACGGCGGGCCGGTGCCGGTGGTGACGGGCGAGTACCGGCTCGGCGACGTCCGGCACATCACCGCGGACTCCGCGCGGCTGCGCGGGGAGCTCGGCTGGCGGGCCCGGACCGCCTTCGCCGACGGCATGACGGAGTTCGCGACGGCGCCGCTGCGCACCTGACGCCCGGGGGGCGGACGGTCCATCACCTGCGGCCGCCCGCGCCCACGCGCCGGATTCACGGCCGGGCGCCACCGCCGGGCGGCCCACCGACGTCGGCCCACGCGCTCCGCGGCTCCCCCGAACGGGTGCGGCCGGACGGGTGCGACCCGTCCGTGAAGGCGCGGTTCGGCTGCGCCGGGCCACCCGGCGGCTACCGTGACCGCCGTGACAGAAGCTCCCCCTCCCCCGCCGGTCGGCGACGTGGTCCTGCCCTGTCTGGACGAGGCCGAGGCCCTGCCCTGGGTCCTCGACCGGATTCCGCCCGGCTGGCGGGCGATCGTCGTGGACAACGGTTCGCGGGACGGCTCCGCCGCACTCGCCCGCTCCCTCGGCGCGACGGTGGTCGAGGAACCCAGACGCGGTTTCGGTGCCGCCTGCCACACGGGCCTGCGCGCCGCCACCGCCGAGCTGATCTGCTTCCTGGACTGCGACGGCTCGCTCGATCCCGCCCAGCTCTCCCGGGTCGCCGACCCGGTGCTGGCCGGCACGGCCGACCTGGTGCTCGGCCGCCGCCGGCCGGCCACCGCCGGCGCCTGGCCGCTGCACGCCCGGCTCGCCAACGCCGTCCTCGCCCGTCGGCTGCGGGCCCGCACGGGCGTCCGGCTGCACGACCTCGGTCCGATGCGGGCCGCCCGCCGGGAGCAGTTGCTGGCCCTGGGGCTCGGCGACCGGCGCTCCGGCTACCCGCTGGAGATGGTGCTCGCGGCCTCGGCCGCCGGGCTGCGGATCGGCGAGGCCTCCGTCGACTACCTGCCGCGGGCCGGCCGCTCCAAGGTCACCGGAACCGTACGCGGCACCCGCCAGGCCGTCCGCGACATGCGGGTGGTGCTGGCCGCGCCGCCGCCCACCCTCCTGGTGATCGCCAAGGCGCCCGTCCCCGGCCGGGTCAAGACCCGCCTCACCCCGCCCTTCACCCCGTCCCAGGCGGCGGCGCTCGCCGAGGCCGCGCTCACGGACACCCTGCACGCCGTGGGCTCGATGCCCGCCGGACGCCGCCTGCTGGTCCTGGACGGCGAGCCCGGCGACTGGCTGCCGCCGGGCTGGACGGTCGTCCCCCAGTGCGCCGGCGGCCTGGACCGACGGCTGGCCGACGCCTTCGCGCACGCGGCCCGGCTGGCCCCCGGGGCGCCCGCGCTGCTGGTCGGCATGGACACCCCGCAGCTGGAGGCGGCCGCCCTGGCCGAGCCGCTCTCCGCGGTCCGGCGGCCGGGCGTCGACGCCTGGTACGGCCCGGCGGCCGACGGCGGCTTCTGGGCGCTGGGCCTGGCCCGGCCGACCGCGGAGCTGGCCGCCCGGCTGCTGCACGGCGTACCGATGTCCGCACCGGACACCGGCGCGGCGCTGCTGCGCCGCCTGGCGGAGGAGCGCCTGACCGTCCACCGGCTGCCGGTGCTGACGGACGTGGACACCGTCGACGACGCCTGGCAGGTCGCCGCCGAGGCTCCCGACAGCCGCTTCGCCGGCCGGCTCCGAGCCGCCACGACCGCTCCGGAGGCGGCGAGTTGACGGTGGCCGCCCCCTGGGTGGACGACCCGTTCGCCGAAGCCGTCCGCACCGGTCGCGGCCCGCTGTGGCTGCGTCACGAGGACGGCCGCCGACTGCACCTGGACATCGAGCGCTGGTGCGCTCCGGCGGCCGGCGCCGATCACAGTCTGCTGCGGCGCTGCGCCGGCCTGGGGGCGCCGGTCCTCGACCTCGGCTGCGGCCCGGGCCGGCTGGTGGCCGCGCTGTTCTCCCTCGGCGTGCCGGTCCTCGGGGTGGACGTGACGAGGACCGCGGTGGCCCGCACGGTCCGCCTCGGTGGCCGGGCGATCTGCCGGTCCGTCTTCGACCGCCTGCCCGCCGAGGGGCGCTGGGGTGCCGCGCTGCTGGCGGACGGCAACCTCGGCATCGGCGGCGACCCGGGCGCGCTGCTCCGCCGGGGCGCCGAACTCATCGCCCCGGACGGGCTGTTGCTGGTCGAGGTGGAGCCGGAGGAGGTGGACGAGCGGGCCGTCGTCCGGGTGGAGGGGCCGGGCGGGCGGCTCGGCCCCTCCTTCCCCTGGGCCCGGCTCGGCGGGTCGGCGGCCGTGCGGCTGGCCGGCGCGGTGGGCCTCGTCGAGGCGGAGCGCTGGACCTCCTGCGGCCGCCGCTTCCTCGCCCTGCGCAAGGGCTGAGCCCGGGGCCTCCCCGTGGCCCCGCCCAGCCGGGTCGGTCAGGAGTTGGTCGGCTCGGGTACCGCACCGGCCACCGCCCGGCGCGACCCGCCACCCAGCCGCGCGCGCACCAGCGGCACCGCGAGCACCCACACCAGCGCGGCCCCGTACGCGGCGCGCTGGGCGTCCTCGCCGCCCGTCAGGTAGAGCACCTGCCCGGCCGCCGGTACCGCCAGCCACTCCCACCGGCCGTCCAGCGCCACCAGGGCGACCACCAGCAGCCCGTACCACGGGTAGCTCGGCGCCACGAGCAGCAGCGCCGTCCCGGTCACCAGGAGCGCCCCGCGCCAGGGCCGGGCGGGGTCACCGTGCCGCAGCACCCGCAGCACCACCGCCGCCAGCACCAGGGCGGCCGCCCACGGCGCCCAGCGCTCGGGCAGCAGTGCCCGCAGCAGGCCGAACCGTTCGAGGTGCCCCTGTTCGTAGCCCTCCTCCCGCAGGTATCCGGGCAGGTACCCCAGCACGCCGGTGCCGGAGAGCGCGATGTACGGGAGGTACGCCGCCGCGAAGGTCCCGAGGGCCGTCGCGGCGAGCAGCAGGTCGTTCCCGGTCGGCCGCCGGGCCAGCAGCCCCGACAGCGCCCCGGGCAGGGCCAGGGCCGGCAGCAGCTTGGTCGCGGCCGCCGCACCGAGCAGCGCGCCGCCGGCACCGGCCCGGCGGCGGGCCGCGCACCCGAGCCCGGCCGCCATCAGGAGCGCGCCCAGGGTGTCGGCGTGGGCGTCGTTGACCGCCCAGAGCGCCACTCCCGGGCACCAGCCCCACAGTGCCGCCCACCGACGCCGCCCGCCGACGGCGAGCAGCACGCCGGTGGTGGCGACGGCCAGCACGGCACCGCCGGCCTGTACGCCGCGCACCCCGCCGCCGAAGGGGTGCTGGGCGAGGAACCACGCCTCCGCGACCGGCGGGTAGACGGTGTGCACGGCGGGCCGGTTGATCCGGGTGCAGTCCCCGGCCGCGGTCCTCCGCTCGTCCCAGGCCGCGCACCCGTCCCCGTCCGGGAACAGGCCCGGGTCGCGCAGCCCGGCCAGCGCCGGGTCGTCCGGGGCGTGCGCGTACGGGGAGAGGCCGGCCGCCTGGACCCGCCCGTCCCACACGTACCGGTAGGCGTCGTCGCTGGTGCGCGGGGGTGCGAGCAGTCCCGCCCCGGCGACCAGGACGCTCCCGACCAGCACCAGCGGCGCCACGTGGCGGTCGGCCACCTTCCGCAGCAGGAGCAGCGCGGCCGCGAACAGCGCGGCGTCCAGGACGTACCAGCCGGGGAGCCGCGACCGGTCGGCGAGCGTCCCGCCGCCGGTCACGGTCAGCGCGAGGGCCGCCACCAACGCGGCGAGGGCGAGTGCGCAGGGCAGGAGGCTCCGGGTCCGGTCAGTCACCCGGAACACCGGGAAGGCCGGTCGTCAGGCCGTCCAGGGCGTGCGGGCAGGGGCACTCCCGGTCGACGGGCAGGGCCTCCAGGGCCTTGAACAGCACGGTGCGCAGCCGGTCGACGTTGCGGGCGAAGACCTTCAGCACCTCGGTGTGGGTGACGCCCGCACCCTTCTCCACGCCCGCGTCGTGATCGGTGACGAGGGCCAACGCCGTGTAGCAGAGGCCGAGTTCGCGGGCGAGCGCGGCCTCCGGGTGCCCGGTCATGCCGACCACCGACCAGCCGTTCTCCCCGAACCAGCGGGATTCCGCCCGGGTGGAGAAGCGCGGCCCCTCGATCACCACCAGGGTGCCGCCGTCGACCGGTTCCCAGGCCGCCGTGCGCGCCGCCTCCAGGGCGGTGAGCCGCCCGGCCGGGCAGTACGGGTCGGCCATCGAGACGTGCACCACGTGCGGCAGCGAGCCGTCCGGCAGCGGCTGCCCGTCGTAGTAGGTCTGCACCCGCCCCGAGGTCCGGTCCACGAACTGGTCCGGCACCAGGAGGACCCCGGGCCCGTACTCCGGCCGCAGTCCGCCCACCGCGCACGGCGCGATCACCTGCCGCACGCCCAGTGCGTGCAGCGCCCAGAGGTTGGCCCGGTAGTTGATCCGGTGCGGGGCCAGTGCGTGCCCGCGCCCGTGCCGCGGCAGGAACGCGACCCGGCGCCCGGCGACCTCGCCCAGGAACAGCGCGTCGCTGGGCGGCCCGTACGGCGTGTCGACACGCAGCTCGGTCACGTCGTCCAGCAACGCGTACAGTCCGGAGCCGCCGATCACGCCCAGCTCGGCCCGCGGGGATTCCTGACGAACCGCCATGTGCACCACCTCTCATCGGGGAAACGTCCGGCGACCGCGGGAGCGGGCCGGGGGGAACGGTCGACGCGCGGTCCTAGGGTTCGCGGGCGGCGCCTTCGTCGTCGCGCGCCGATCGCCCGGTCCGGCGTGCGCGGCGGATCCGGAACGCCAGGCCGACGGCGGCCGCCCCGAAGAGGACCCCGGTGATGGCGAGCCACCGGCCGAGGTAGACCTCGTCCGTCAGGCCCGTGGCGCCCGGGTAGGGCTCGGACAGCCGGAGGATCAGCGGGAACCAGACGAGCAGCAGGAGGGCGGACAGGGCCGCGGGCACGCGCAGGTGGTTGATCCAGGGCACGGCCGGCACCGACTCGGGCGGGCGGCGGAGCACGGAGCGGGCCGAGAGGTCGGCGATCGAGTAGAGCGGGAAGAGGATCAGGTCGTGGGCGACGGCCGCGCCGACGAACCAGACCGCCACCGCGAGGGGTTGCGCGGCCAGCAGGCGCACGGCCGCGTAGCCGGTGAGGGCGAAGGAGGCCAGCAGCGCGAGCAGGTGCAGCGGCCGGGCCCCGTACCGGCGGGCGAAGGGGGTGCGTCGGTCCACCGTCACGTCCTGAAGGTCAGTCGGCCGACCCATTTGGTGTTGTTCACACCGGGGTTGGCGGGGACGATGACGCGGGCGGGATAGCCGTGGTCGCGTGAGAGGTCGACTCCGTTGACGTGCAGGGCGAGCAGGGAGAGCGGGTCCCGGATCTGGTTGCCGCGCAGCACCACGGAGGAGTAGGGGCCGGGCGGTTGGACCGACTCCACGAGGACGTCCGCCGCGTCGGGGAGCCCGGCCATCGCCGCGAGCTCGGCGAGCGGCAGTCCGCTCCAGTGCTGGTCCTCGGTGGACCAGCCCTCCACGCAGGCGATCGGCAGCCGGGCCGATCGCTGCGGCAGCGCGAGCAGCTGTTCCCGGGTGAACACCCGCACCGGACCGGCGCCGTGCAGCTCCAGCCGCCAGTCCGGTCCGACCATGGCCGCCGTGATGCCGACGGAGGCGGCCGTCTTGTTGATCTGGAATCCGTTCGGACCGGCCGCGGGCTCGCGGTTGTGCGGTGCCAGCAGCGCGGTGGCCCGGAGCCGGCCGCCGATGCTCTGCCCGGCCGTGACGACCAGCAGGGCCAGCGAGCCCGCGCCCACCAGGGCGAGCGCACCGCGCCGGGCGATCGTCGGCGGGGCCGGGTCCGCCGCCACGAGGCCGTCCGCGTCCGGTGGTTCGGGGCGGGTGTCGGCGACGCCGGTGCGCAGCTCCCGCCACAGCGGGCGCGACCTCAGGGCACGGACCAGCCGGCCGAGCTTGAGCGCGACGTGGACGGCGAACGCGGCGATGAACACCCACGCCCCGTAGAAGTGCAGGGTGTAGAAGGAACCCGGAAAGACGTAGTGGAGCTGGATGTTGAGGATCCCGGTCACGAACTCGAAGATCACCCCGCCGACCAGCATCAGCAGCGACAGCCGTTCCAGGGCGTGGGCCGCGCTGCGCACGGGCGGCCACTCGAACAGCTTCGGGATCACCGACCACAGCTTGCCCAGCACGACCGGCACCAGGACGACGCCGAGCGTGACGTGCACGCCCTGGGTGAGCCGGTAGAGCCAGGACGGGCGGGTGGGCCAGTCGAAGAGGTAGAAGCCCAGCAGCCCCTTGTCCGGGGTCTGGTCGTTGAGCGGGCCGAGGTCGGGGTTGTAGGCGGCGTAGGACAGTGCCCCGGTCACGAACAGGACCGGCATCCCGACGAGCAACACCGCACCGAACACCGAGGTCAGCCAGGGCCCGCGGATCGGACTGCGCCAGAACCCGGGCCGGAACGGCCCCGGCGGCGCGGGCAGCCGCCCGAGCCCGCGCGCGGCGGCCGACAGCCTGGCGGCGGCCGCGGTACGGGCCCGGCCGACGGCCCGGCCCAGCCGCCGCCCCGCACCGGCGCCCCACCGCGGCCGGCCCCGGCTCCCGGACGACCCACCGCAACTCCCAGCCGTCACCACCGACCACCTCCAGCCGCTCGGGAGCCCCCAGGGCCTCGGCTCGCTCGGGCCCCTGCGGCCCGGGAGGAAGGCCTGGTCGCCCGTCCTCCACGCCGCCGCACGTCGCCACGGAAGACCTGTCGGCCGCAGCTCGCCGCACAGCAAACCACCCGCCCCCGAGCGGCCGCGGAGAAACCACCCGCGCCGACGAAGAGATCACTCGAACGGACGGCGCCCGGACCTCATGATCGTCCTCGGACTGCAGTTCGGCCACGACGCGACGGCCTGCGTGCTGCGGGACGGCGTGCTCTGCAGCGGAAGGCCGCAGGTCAGGAGGTATCGGCTCCGCCCGCTCGGAGGTGTCCAGACCGGGCTCAGCCGCTTCCTCTCCGAGATCAGGTCCACGTCGCCAGCGTGGGAGGTGACCCTGGCGGTGGAGGCGTGGCTACTGCGTGCCGGTGGCGATCACGGTCCATGCCTTGGCTGAGGTGTCGTCCAGCCGCAGGTCGAAGGTGAAGGCGATCGGCCTGCGCTTGTGCGCGTCACCGCCCAGTACCTGTTCGGTGCGGCGGTCGACTTCGTAGTACACGCCCTGCGCGTCGACCGCGACGCGGAAGACGACCGGGTCGCGTGCGACCAGCGAGCGCACCGTGACCGACGTGACGGCGGCCTCGCGCAGGACGGTCCGGCGGGCCGTGCGGACGGCCGTGAAGTCGAGGCTGCCGTCGTTCATGACCCACTCCTCCAGGAACCGCTCGACGGCGACCTCCAGCACCGCCCTGTCGAAGCGGCCGTCGAGGACGCTCAGATCGCCGGCGGCGGCGTCGGCGTCCGTGCTCCACGAGATGTTGGTGAGGGAGAGGACGTCGCTGCCCCCGGTGACCGTGCTCCTCCGCGCGACTTCGAGCACCGCCTCCCGGGCGACCTCCTTCTGGTCCCAGCCGTCGGTCTCGATGGCGTTGCCCAGGTGGTGCGCCCCCTCGGTGGCCTGCTCGACCGAGGACACGATCCACTCGCCGGCCGCGCTCTTGCGCAGCGTCCAGTACTCGACCGGGCGCGTCGAGCCGTCCTTGCGCACGGCCTGCCCGCCGTCGCCGCCGCGAACGTAGTCGCGCAGCGTCGCGGTGATCCGGAAGGTGACGGTGTCGTTCAGCTCACCCGCCCGGTTGGCGACGTCGACAAGCTCGACCGCCGGACCGTCGACGATCTCCACGACGTTGACCTCACCACGCGACTCGTAGTCGCGCAGTTGCTCGGCCCACTTGCCGTACAGCACCGGGGACAGGATCTGCTGCAGCGTGGCGTGGTCGTGCCCGGTCCAGGCGCGCTGGGCCGTCTCGTACAGCCACACCACCCGGCGCTCGAGCGCCGCGCGGTCGAAGGTCGCATCGGTGTCGGCGATGGCATCGACCCGGGCCGAGACCCGGGCGGCGCGCTCGCGGGCCTGCGCGTCCGCGCGGTGCGCCGTGCGGTCCGAGACCGTGTTCAGCTCGCCTGCCAGCGCCGCCTTGCGGCGCCGGGACCTGATCCACAGGATCAGCAGGACCACGGCCACGATCACCAGCACGGCGACGAGCCCACCGCCACCGGATCCGAAACCGGTCCCGAAGCCGAATCCGAAGCCGCCGCCGGTCGACCCGTGGAAGCCGCTACCGCCATGGCCGCCACCGCCCCCGCCGCCCCCGAACCCGTGACCGCCACCCCCACCGCGGGCATAAGCGACCGTCGGGCTGCTCAGCGCGACAGCTCCCGCGACCACACATATCCACCGGCGGACGCTCACCGGGCCCTCCCTCCAAGAAACGCAGATCTTCAGCCAAGCGTACAAGCCGGGGTGCACGGGAGGCTTCGAGACCAGCGGACCGCCTTGGCAGTGGGGCGACGGCCCACGAAGCCTGTTCCCCCGGGGCGACCGCATGCCGGCCCGGTGGCTCGCGCACGGCGACACCCTCGTGATGCCCGACGGCATCCGCGTCCCGGGCGATCACCGGTGCTGTCGGGCCTGCACACGGCCCAGGACTCCTGCGCGTGGGAGCGGGAAGAGGACGTGCCCCTGTGCCGACGGCGGAGCGCGGGCACAGGGGCCGGGGCCGGGGTCGGGGCCGGGGCGCGGTCAGCCGGTCTTGTCGACGCGGGCGGCCCAGCACTTGCGAGGACCTCGCTCCAGCTCGGCCAGCTGGCACCGAACGCGACCCCACCCCATGCCGCGTGCCCGCCACGGGCGCTCTCCGACACGTCGACGGGCAGGCCACGGTCGGCAGCCACCGGCCGCCAGTGGCCACTGAGGTCCCGGACACCGAAGAGGCAGGCGAAGGCCTCGTAGTCCCGGACCATCCCGAGCATGGACAACTCAATGGCCGGGTACCACGCCCTCTCCTCGACGCCGAGGCCAGGCCCCCAGGTGCGGCACTCCACGAATCCATGAACAGTCGTTCCCACGGCCCGAATTGTGCCGTGCCCACCGACCCGCGCATAGAGTGATCATTTGCAGTGATCACTTGCCGGACACGGCCCGGGCCGCCACCCGTCGGCAACCGTCGACATGCTCGTACGAGATCACGAATGCGCCGGAAGGCGCTGTTCCCGGGCACCTGATCAGATGACTCCCCGGGCGGGACGACTCACTGCGGGGCAGTGTCGTGGCATCCCCCCACGTCGCGGCATCCGCGCTGCGAGCCGATCCCCGGAGTGACCACCATACGCCGCACCACCGCCGTCCTCGCGGCAGCCGTCGTCCTGTCGGCCGTCTTCACCGTCCAGGCCGCCGCGGCACCCGCCGAGTTCGTCGCGCCCCACGCGAGGGCCGCCGCCCAGGTGGGCGTCAACGGCGAGTTGGAGCGGCAGAAGAACGTCGTCGACAGCTTCGAGGCGCCCCCGGGCGTCTACTGCGTCATCGTCAACCCGGTCGCCGACATCAACCCGTCCGACGCCCTGATCCTGGCCAACGGGGGCCCGGGGACCACCAGCGGCCCGCTTTCCCGCCCATGGGCAATCCATCCGCAGTGGACGGTGCACGCGGCACAGTCGAGGGCATGGTTCTTCAACCGAAGACCGGGGGCCTCCTGGCACACGAGGTGGTCCCATCAGCCGCCCACCGGGCCGTGTCACCGTCCGGACAGAGCGGGTGCCCCGGCCGGAACCGGTGGCGGTCGGCTCTCCGGCCCCGGCTCGTCCGGGGCCGGCGGACGGCCTGGGGTCGCAAGGCCGTCAGCGGTCGGGGTGGACCGTGCAGGCTGCGAACATGGATACGGTGTCCATGTCTTCGCACGAGATCCGGAGTGGTGCTGTCGTGAGTTCCGTCCCGCCGAACCCTTCGACTCTTCATCCGATGCCGGAACAGCCGCGTGTGGTCCTCCTGAAGCCCTTGGTGACATCGCCTCTGATCGAGGTCGGTGAGTACTCCTACTACGACGATCCGGACGGGGCGACCGAGTTCGAGACGCGTAACGTGCTCTACCACTACGGTCCGGAGAAGCTGGTCATCGGGAAGTTCTGCGCGCTGGGGACCGGGGTGCGGTTCATCATGAACGGGGCCAACCACCGCATGGACGGCCCGTCGACCTTCCCGTTCCCCATCATGGGCGGCGGCTGGGCCGAACACTTCGACCTCATCACCGGCTTGCCCGGCCGCGGAGACACCGTGGTCGGGAACGACGTCTGGGTCGGCCATGGCGCCGTGGTGATGCCCGGAGTCCGCATCGGCCACGGCGCCATCGTCGCGTCCGCCGCTGTCGTCGTCGACGATGTCCCCGACTACGGCATCGTCGGCGGCAACCCCGCCAGACTCATCCGCACCCGCTACAGCGCGCCCGACGTCGCCCGCCTGCTCGCGCTGGCCTGGTGGGACTGGCCGACCGAGCACCTCACACGGCACCTGCGCACCGTCATGTCCGGCACCATCGAGGAGCTCGAAGCCGCAGCGCCCGGCAGGTGACGGGTCCATGGCTCATTCGTCCAGGGTCGCGGGGCATGACGGACGATTCGGCGACAGACCTGCCCGACCCCGCAGCCGTGATCCGCGAGACCGACTGGGCAGCTCTGGAGTACGGCTTCGGAGACCCGCACCGGGTGGCCGCCGGACTGCGAGACCTGTTGCACCCGGACCCGACCATTCGGCGAGAGGCGCAGCGGGGCCTCCGCGGCGCCTTTCACGCCGAGGCAGGGGAGGCGCTGCCGACGACCATGCCGACCGCCGCCTGTCTGGCCGGTCTGCTCGCCGTTCCCCAGGCCGCCGGTGCGCTCGGCCTCCCCGATCCGCTCGCCCCCGGCCGCTCGATGCGCGCGGCCGTCCTCGACCTGCTGGGCCACTACTTCCTCTCCGCTGACGACCGGGCCCACGCCTCGTCGGGGCACGGTCCGAGCGAGACCGCTCTGCGGCGCCTGCGGCCCGCCGTCCACCGGGTCGTCGCCCCGCTGCTCGACGCCGAGGATCGAGCGGTCCGCCACTGCGCCGTCTTCACGGCCGTCTCCCTGGTCGAGCACCCCGGTTGGCGCGGCACCGCGCCGAACTCGCCGGCCGCGCCCGGCGCCTGCTGGAGGAGAGCGACCGTCCTGACCATCGGGACGTCGCCCTCGACGGTCTGCGCGCGTGGGGGTACGACATCGGCGGAGTCGAGTCCGAGGAGGACCGGGAGCGGCGGCTGAGGCTCGCCGTCGAGTCTCCGTTCTGAGCGGCGGGGGCCGGCGGCCGTCAACGGCGTGAGGGGGTGGGTGGCCACCGGGCCCGGCCCCGCCGCGGGTGCGCCGTCGGATCCGACGGCGCACCCGCGTGCATCGAGTGGTACGACTACTTCCTCTTGCCACGTTCCTCTCAGCGCGGCGGGTCGACCTTCTCGACCGGGCCGAAGTCGCGGAAGGTGCCGTAGGTGCGCATCTGGATGCCCCGCAGCTCGGTCTTCTTGTCGTAGCGGACGGTGCGGCCCTGGGCGTCGATCCACTGGTCGAGCTGGAAGCTCTCCACGGCCTTGCCCTTGATGTCCCCGGCCGACTGGGACCTCCTCGCCCGCACCCGGCCCGCCGACGCCCCCGCCCGGGACCTCGGCATCACGGACGGCCGGCAGCTCACGCTCGGCGGCACCACGATCGAGCTGCACCACACCCCGGGCCACAGCCCGGGCACCGTCTCGGCGATCTTCCCGGTACGCGCGGGCCGCCGGCGCCACACCGCCATGCTCTGGGGCGGCATGCTCCCGCCCACCGGGCTGCCGGAACTGCGTACCCACCTCTCCTCCATCCGGTCCTTCCGGGCCCGGGCCGTGCGGGCGGGTGTGGACGTGGAACTGTCCAACCACCCCAACGACTACGGCCTCCAGCGCGCCGAGGAGCTTCGCGACCACCCCGACGGGCCGAATCCCTTCGTCCTCGGCCGACCGCGCACCGAGCGGTTCCTGGCCGTGATGGACGCCATGGCGCGCGGCCGGATCGCCGACGCCGAAGCCACCGTGGGCCGGGGCGAACCAGGCCCGCAGGCCGCGGGAGCGCACGCGTGTTGCTGACGGCGGGCCCGAAGCGCCGCCCGCCCACGAACCGACCACCGAACTCCGGTGTTCCGCAATGACGTTGTCGGAAGCCCTGAACCCGCCCCGCCCCGCCCCGCATACGCACCCAACCACCGAGGAAGCCGGCGGTGTTCGGTGAGCCCACGGGTACGACGCGGGACGGGGCGAGGTTCTCCGGAGGCCGGGCCTACACCCGCAGCGCGCCGGCGTCGCGGAGCAGGGCGGCGAGGTCGTCGGGGATCGGCATGTGGGTGGCCAGCCCGACCCGGGTGCGGCCGGTGTTGCCGTCCGGGTAGTTCCCGGCCGCGGAGCCGGGCGCGGCGACGACCAGGCGCACCAGTTGGCCGAGCATCTCCCACACGTCACGGTCGCGGAGAGCGAGGCGGAACATCACGCCGTGGGTGCGGGTGTGGGGCCACGGCCAGGGCTGGGACAGGATGTGGGCCCGCTCCACGGCCTTCCAGCGCCGCGCCGTGGGCCCCGGGGTCCGGGCCGCGGCCATCTCGGCATCGAACGCTTCGAGCAGGGCGGACGGCATGGGAGCACGACGGGACACTGAGGACCTCCGGTGGTTCGGATTTCATGGGTTTCACACGCGGACGCGGCGGGGCGGTGCGGTTCGGGGACGGCCCCGCGGACGCAGGTACGGCACATAGGCACATCCGGTCAGGGCGAAGTCGCTCGGGAGCGCGGATCCCCTGCACGGTCCCCGCGCCGGGGCTCCCCCGCCGACCGGGAGGCCCCGAGCCCGGACCCGGGGCCCGAGCTTCGGAACACGGCGACGATGAGGGTCGCCGCGCCCGCCATCAGGACGGCGCTGACCACCGAGGCGATCCGGGCCTCCCGGGCGAAGGCCTCGAAGGCCACCTGCCGCAGGGACTCGGCCGTACCGCTCGGGAGTGTGGCGGCGGTCTCGACGGCGCCGCCGAGGGTGCTCCGCGCCGCCTCCAGTTGGCCGGGAGTGAGGGCGTCAGGGGCGTTGGCCGCCAGTTCCGAACGGTAGACGGCGGTGCCGATGCTGCCCAGGAGCGCGATGCCCAGCGCCCCGCCGAACTCGGCGGAGGTCTCGGTCGTGGCCGAGGCCGCCCCGGCCCGCTCCGGCGGAGCGGCGGACAGGATCACCTCGGTGACGACCGCGGAGACGGCGCCGATGCCGGTCGAGACGACGGTCATGCCGCTGACGAGGTGGACGATTCCCGAATCGGCCTGGAGCAGGGCCAGCATGGCGTAGCCGGCGGTGGCGACCAGCAGCCCGGCGGCGATCACGTTGCGCTTGCCGATGCGCGGGGCGATCGCGGTGGCCAGCGCGATACCCACGGGCATCACGAGGAAGGTGGGCAGGGACCACAGGGCCGACTCCAACGGGCCCATTCCCAGGACGAGTTGCATGAACTGCCAGTTGAACAGGCTGAAGCCGACCAGTCCGAAGGTCGCCAGCGCGTCGATGAGCAGGGGCACGTTGAACCGGCGGGTGCGGAACAGCGCCATGTCGACCATCGGGTTCGCGGACCGGTGCTGGCGGCGGAGGAACGCCGCTCCCACGGCGAGTCCGGCGGCGCAGCAGGTCAGGGGAATCCATCCGAAGCCGTGCTCCGCCACGGCCTTGACGCCGTAGATGACGCCGAGGACGGCCACCAGGGACATGGCGGCGCCGAGCAGGTCGAACCGGCCCGGCGCGGGGTCGCGGTGTTCGGTGAGCAGCAGCGGGCCGAGGAGCAGCAGCAGGGCCATCACCGGCACGTTGACCAGGAAGACCGATCCCCACCAGAAGTGCTCCAGGAGCAGACCGCCGATGATCGGGCCGAGCACGGCGCCGCCCGCGAAGCCCGCCGTCCAGACGCCGACCGCGGCGGCCCGCTGCCCGGCGTCGTGGAACATGTTCCGGATCAGGGAGAGGGTGGAGGGTGCCAGCGTGGCTCCGGCGATGCCCAGCAGGGCGCGGGCCGCGATGAGCGTCCCGGGGCTGGTCGAGTAGGCCGCCAGGACCGAGGCGGCGCCGAAGGCCGCGGCGCCGGTGAGCAGCACCCGCCGGCGCCCGAAGCGGTCGCCGAGCGTGCCCATGGTGATGAGCAGGCCGGCGAGGAGGAAGCCGTAGGCGTCCATGATCCAGAGCTGCTCGGAAGCGCTCGGGCCGAGGTCCGCCGCCAGGGACGGGAGCGTGATGAACATGACGGCCATGTCCATGGAGGCCAGGACGCAGGGCAGCACCAGCACGGCGAGGCCGGCCCACTCCCTGGATCCGGCGCGTTTCTCTTCTCCGGCCATGCCCTCTCCTGAGCGGTGTGTGTGGATCCGGGCAGGCTTGACCGTCCCGGGTGCGTACTAAGTACGCGTCGACGCGTGCAGAGTACGCATGCGTTCCGGAGCAGCACAACAGTATTTCTGAGCTGCGGTTTTATATGGAAATTCGCACGCACTCATGCTGCCGGACTAGAATTTCGTCACGATCCTCGATGTGTGACGAAAAGGAGTTCCCCGATGTCCGTGCAGCCGGCGTGCGCGTCCTGCGGAAAGGGACTGGAGCCCGCGGACCGGGGCCGGCCCAGGCTCTACTGTTCCCGCGCATGCCAGGCGAGGGCCTACCGGGCACGCAGGGCGGAGGACCCGGCCGACGCCCCGGTGGGCCACGACGGGGTGCCGCACCTCACCGTCGAACGCATCGTCCGGGCCGGGATCGTCGTCGCGGACGCGGAGGGGCTCGACGCGCTGTCGATGCGCCGCGTCGCCGCGGAGCTGGGCACCGGCACGATGTCCCTGTACCGGCACGTGGCGTCCAAGGACGATCTGGTGACCCTGATGGTGGAGGCCGCGATGGCCGACGTGCCGATGCCCGACTCGCCACCGCGGAACTGGCGGCACGGCCTCGAACGCGCCGCGGAGCACGACTGGGAGCTGTACCACCGCCACCCGTGGATCCTGCCGAGGGTCGTGGTGACGACCCGCTCCTACTTCAGCCCGGCCCTCGCCGCGGACAGCGAGAGCGCCTTCTCCTCGTTCGACGGGCTCGACCTCGAACCCGCCGACGCCTTCCGGTACATGTTCGTGTTCGCCTCCTACGTGCAGGGCGTGGCGGTGACCCTCGTCAGCGACCTGGAGGCGGAGCGGCAGTCGAGGACCGGCGCAACGCCGGGGGCGACGGACCCGTACCGCACGCAGGACCCGCTGTACGAACCCGGGGCGTACCCCCGGCTCGCCCGCGCGATGCGCGCGGGCGCCGACCCGTGGGACCTCGACGCCCTGTTCACCTCGGGCCTGGCCGGCGTCCTGGACGGCATCGCGGCCGATCTCGCCCGGAAGGGCATCGACGCCTGAGCTTCGCGGGCCCGGCGCGCGAGTTCGCTTCTCGTCGCCCGCTCCAGCGGCAGAGCCCCGGGTCAACGACCTGGGGCTCTCGCGTTGTCCGGGTCGATCCGGCCCCGCCGCACCGGATCCGTGCCAGCGGGGCCCCCGGGGAACACACGGGGCCTGTCGGGCACTCGCGTCGCCAGGAGCGGTTGTCGGCCGAACCGGCGAACCGGACCGGCCCCTGGAGGCACCGACAAGTGATCCGGGCAAGCATCGCAACGCCACTGCCGGGGAAGTGAGTAGGGACGGATCAAGCAGTTGGATCGGCCGCACGCACGCACGGGTCTTCGGGTCGGAAACAACTCCGGCTTCGTGGAGAACGGCCGCCGCCGCCCATGAGGTCGCGATGACGAAGGCGAACGAGGCCGGCGAACTCGACCACCACCGTGAACGCAACGCGGACGGAGAGGCCCGAGGTCCGCCGGCACGGCGTCATCCTCGACCGTCTCGGCTCCGAAGCCGACGACACGCCGGGGTCCAGCTCCACCGAGCCGGATCCCGGGGCCACGGACGAACCCGAACCCGATGCCGCTCCGTCGCTGTTCATCCTCGCAATGGGCGGCGCCCAGTACGCCACCGAACTGGCCGAGCTCCCCTTCTGGGTCACCCACATCCTGCTGCCCGTCCACGGCCGGGAGATCGGCTGCACCCGCCCGTGGTGCGTGAAGTGGCACGAGCACCCGAACGCCGTCGCCCGCCTCCACACCTTGTGGCCGGCCTGGCAACAGCTCACCACCGCCGAGGCCGGCCACGCGGGCCCCTCCACGTGGCACCGCGACCACCTGGACCACACCCTGCTCCGACTGCGTGCGCCGGACGGCCCGTTCGCGGTACGCACCACCAGCCCGTCCCGGCCCGCCCACCGCTCGGTCAGCGGTGCGGGCAGGTAGGCGGGCATGTGCGTGCCGTCGACGAGGCCCCGCGAGACCCCGCACCCGAGATAACGCTTGGGTCACGACCGAAGACCGCGTGCAGCAGCCGCGAGCCGGGCTTCGTCAGGTTGGGCGGGGGAGCCAAGGGGGCTTCGGGAAAGGCGAAGATGCTCAAGAGTCGCGAGCCGGGTGACCATGCGAACCGCTGACGTCCCTGCCTTCACGGCATTCGTGCACGCGCGGTCGTCGGCCCTCTTCAGGACCGCGCTGCTGCTCACCGGCGAGCGTCATGTGGCCGACGATCTGGTGCAGTCCACGCTGGAACAGGTCTGTCGACACTGGCGCCGGGTTCGCTCCGCCGACTCACCGGACGCCTACGCACGCCGGATCCTGGTGAATCTCGCCAACGACCGCTGGCGCAAGCTGCGCGGACGTGCGGAAGTGCCCCTGGACGACGGCATCGGGGCCGGGTACGTCGATCCGTACAAGGGCCTCGTGGTCCGCGACCAGCTGATGCGCGAGCTGCAGTCCCTGCCGATCGGCATGCGCACCGTACTGGTGCTGCGGTACTTCGAGGATCTCGACGACACGGAGATCGGCCACTTGATGAACATCTCGGCAAGCTCCGTCCGGTCCCAGGCGGCCCGGGGCCTGTCGAAACTCCGGTCGACCGTCGACGCACAGGTACTGCACGCACGTTCGGGAGGGGCGGCATGAAGGACTACGATCTGGAGGAGGAGCTGGCCGCAGCCATGCTCGACCGTTCACGGCAGGAACCGCCGGGCAGCTACGACGTCGATGATCTCATCGGGTCGGTACGGCGGCGCCGCCGGCGCCTGCGGACCGGTGCGGCGGCGGCCGTGGTGATCGTGGCCCTGGGCGCCGGCTTCGTGTCACAAACGGATCATGACCGCGCCTCGCTGCCCGCCCAGGCGTCCACCCCGTCGAGTACCGACACGCCTCCTTCACCCGCGTCCACCAAGCCGTCCTCGCCCACGGCATCGGCACCGGCCTCCCCCGCCGGCCCGGCCCGGACCACGGCCGCCCTGTTCCTCTCCGCCCTGCGCTACCAGAATCCGGCCACCCGCTCCGAGGTGGATCCGGCAGAGGTGGCAGCGCTGTTCGCCGACAAGTCCACGTACCAACGGATCTGGGGCACTGACTCCCACGGTGTGACCTGCGGCGCCTTGGTCGACGGCGTGCTGGTGTCGGGTGAGGTCCTGCTGTACCAGGGGACCGAGCGGCTCGACCGGACTCCCTCCCTGAGCTTCGACAGGGCCACGGGGAAGGTGACCGACCTGACCTGCGTAACGACCCCCGGGGACACCAAGGGGGACGACCCCACGGTTTCCGGCTTCTACGGCGGGCTGGTGGCGGCCGCCAAGTCCGCTGACTCCACGGCGATGGCGAAGCTCGGGAAACAGTTCGTGACCGAAACCCTTCGCTCCGAGCAAGGTCCGACCGCCGGCACCTGCTCCTTCACCAGCCCCCCTTTCTGGCTCGCCGACGACCCCTCGTCCGCGACCCTCACCCACGGATGGACCGTGAACCTCGGCGGCCCGCACACCTTCCCGATCGAGATCGACGAGAACGCGAAGATCGCCGGCTCCTGCGGCGGGTGAGCCGCACCAGCCTCCGCTGAGGCGGACGACACCGGACCCGGCACGCACGGCGGCGTGTCCGGCAACCCTTCCACGCCCTGACAGGGCCCCAGGTGATATCCGCATGCCCGGACATCGGAAAGCGAGTGCCCATATGAAGCATCGGACAGCCTTCGTCATACCCGTGCTGGTGGGCGCCGCCCTGGTGGCTCGCGTCCTGATCCCGGCCTCGGGAGCGACCGAGGGCACCCCTCCCGACCCGCTGTCGACGTCGACCGCGTCAGCGTCAGACACGCTTTCCGGGCCAGAACTCCCCTTCGTGAGTACGACAACACCGGAGCAGGCCGTGCGCCTCGCGCTCGACGGGCTCGGGGCGCACCACGGCCGGTACGCCCTCGCCGTCGAGGACCTCACCTCGGGCCGCTCGGCCGCCTACGGTTCGACCACCGAGGCCTTCATCTCCGCGAGCATCATCAAAGTCGACATCCTGGCCGCCCTGCTGCTGCAGGCGCAGGACCGCGGAGGCCAGCTCAGCCCTGCTCAGCGACAGCTGGCCTCCGACATGATCCGCTTCAGCGACAACGACGCAGCGCAGGAACTCTGGATCGACATCGGCAGACGCCAGGGCCTGGACGCGGCCAACGCCCGACTCGGCCTCACCCCGGCACACGCTGGCCAGAAGGGGCCCTGGGGACTGACCCGGACCACCGCCCGCGACCAAATCTCCCTCCTGAAGGCCGTGTTCACGCAGGACTCCCCCTTGAACGCCGCGTCCCGGTCGTACGTGCGGGCCCTCATGCGCGCCGTGACCGCCGGGCAGAACTGGGGCGTCGGCGCGGCAGGAGCGCCCGGCGACCTGCCCGTGCTCAAGAACGGCTGGCTTCCTGACGGGGCATCTCAGCTGTGGGTCGTCAACAGCATGGGCATCGTCGAACGTGCGGGACACACGCTGCTCGTCGTCGTACTCACCGACGGTCAACCCACGCGGGAGGCCGGCATCGCGCTCATCGAACAGACCGCGGCGACCGCGGTCGGGGCACTGGTGCGCACACCCTGAAGACCCTCACTCGATTCCCGTGCCGCCGGCGCGCCGGCGGCCGCAGCCCGCCTCGGAGCTGCTGTGGGCCCGGTTCGGCGGTGCGCTGTCGGTCGCGGCGGTGGCCGTCCCCTAGCTAATGCCGCATCAGGCAACGTTCGCCCTGTAGTGAGGCCCCGCCTGTCGACGGCTTCGGCCGCTGGCGATTGTCGACCGATGAGCGCCATCAACCGCCCTATGCCGCCCCTGAACGCCGACGAGCGCACGACGCTTGAAAGCTGGCTCGACTTTCACCGCACCACGCTGGCCATGAAGTGCGAGGGTCTGGACGATGAGCAGGCCGCCGTCGCGTCCGTGCCGCCGTCCGGCTTCAAGTTGACCGGCCTGGTCCAGCACATGGCGGAGGTGGAGCGGAACTGGTTCCGCCGCGTGCTCGCCGGAGAACAGGCCCCGCCCATCTACGACCCGCAGGCCGACCCGGACGGCCCCGACGGCGGCTTCGACCTTGCTGCGGGCGCCGCCCTGAGTGACGCCCTCGCCACCTGGAACGCGGAGATCGCCCGCGCCCGCGAGCACTGCGCCGACCGTACGCTGACCGATACAGGCCGCTTCATGGAGCAGGACGTCAACCTCCGCTGGATCTACGTCCACATGATCGAGGAGTACGCCCGCCACAACGGTCACGCCGACCTGGTCCGGGAACGCATCGATGGCACCACCGGCGTTTAGCGCCGGATCAGGCAGCGTTAGCCCTGTCGACGACAGCGCGTAAGCGCTGGTCGTCGGCGTGGCGGTTTCGCCAGATGATGTAGCGGTGGATCATGCTGCCCTGTTCCTTGTGGCTGGCGTGGTCGGTGCCGTCGAGGGTGAAGTAGCGCAGCGCGGTGAACTGGGCCTCGATGCGATTGTCGCCGCCCTGGACAAGCTGCTCGCCGAGCTGCCCGAGGGAACCGCCCCGGTGATCGTGATCACCGGACCCGGCGGAGCCGGCAAAAGGACCCTGGTCTCGTACTGGGGCCGCCGACATACCGAGCGGCACCCGGACGGGCAGCCCCTCATCCAGCTTCGCGCGGGAGGCGTCGGCGGCTCGGCGCCCGCTGTCGACACCGCCCGTTCCCTGCTACGGGGGCTCGGAGACCGCGACGTAGAACAACTCTCGTGGAAGGAAGCCGACTTACAAGCACTGTGGCGGTCCAGCGCCGCCACTCGACGGCTGCTGGTGGTGTTGGATAACGCGGTCACCGCCGACCAAGTGGTGCCTCTGATCCCCGCCACCAGTGCGTGCCTGGTCGTCGTCACCAGCCGCTCGCCGCTGCCCGCACTCGCCGCTCCCGGTGCTCATCATCACCAGCTGGGCCCGCTCGCGCCCGTCCACGCCGTCCAGCTGCTCGGCCGAATCCTCGGCGAGGGCCGGGTGCGCGCCGAGCCGGCCGCCGCCGAGGCGCTCGCTCGCGCCTGCGAGGGCAACCCGTTGGCCCTGGGGCTGGTCGCCGGCGCGTTCGTCCTCACCCCCACACGCTCGCTCGCCTCCCACCCGGCGCTCACTGCAACCGACTTGGAGAGTCTCCCCATGACCACCGCCGTCGCCCTCGCCTCGCTGCCCGAGCCCGAAGCACGCTTACTCCGGCTCGCCGCGCTGATCCCCGGGGGCGCGACCATCGGCATCAGCGCCCCGGCCGTCCCCGAAGCGCTGAAGGCCATGAACGTCCCGCTCTTGATCGCCGCCGGTGCGGACCGCGTCAACCTCCTCGCCTTCGACCTCTTCGGCAGCCCGTGGGCAGAGCAGATCACCCACCACGCACCGCTGAGGCACGACCCCCGGAACAACGCGCTCAACAGCGTGGACAAGGCCGTCAGGTACCTGGTCGACGAGGTCAAGGTCACCCCCTCCCGCATCCACCTCGCCTACGCCACCGACAGCCGCAACGCCCAGCAGGCCGTCCTGACCTCCCACTCGCCCCTGCAGGGCCGGTACGCGCCGAAGAACCAGAACGCGGACAGCACGGTCGGCTCGTTCAAACCGGGTGTGAGCCTGCTGGCCGACCTCCTGCGCAACTACGTGGACCTGACGGCCGGCACGGGCCGCAACGGCTTCGTCCTGCGGACCGACACCGTCGCCGACGCCGACTACCTCCACAACCCCGACAGCCAGGTCTTCATCTCCCTCGACACCCCTCGCAGCGTGAAGGCCAAGGCCGAGTACGCCCTCCGGACGGGTCTCGGCGGCCTGATCGCCTGGCGCGCCGCCGGCACCGGCGTCCTCGCCAACGCCGCCCGCGAAGGCCTCGGCCACACTGCCACCGAGACCCTCGTCGACATGAAGCCCCTCTACACCGTCAACGAGAAGTAGCCGGACCGACCGTGGCAGACGCCCCGGCCGACAGAACCCGCCCTGTGCGGCGGCTCCGGACGGGGCAACCACCCCGATCGGGTGAGTTCACGGCGCTCGGCCCCGGGGCCTGCGGCTCGACGCGCCAGCTTTGACATGACCGTTCCGCGCGTCGTCCCGGTCCACCCGGGGCGGCCAGTCCACCACCGGAGGTACCCGAATCGAGCAGCGCCCAGGAGACGTACGAGTCGCTGAAGCTCGAAGGCAAACCGATCCGCGCGCACGTCCTCGCCGCCGCGACGGTGGTCTTCGGTGACGACTACGCCGCGGGTCGCCGGGAGACCGTTCCCCTCTCCGGCTTCGCGCAGGTGAACACGTGGCCCATGCCCGGGTTCGAGCACCGCGTCGACGAGCAGGGCCGTGCCTCCTTCGGCATCGAGCTGGCGAGCACGCCCGAGGTCGGCCTCAAGGGCTTCAGCTACGAGCTGGACGACCGCATCCAGATCGTGTCTTCGACGGCCGGCTGGATCGGAGAGGGTAGGCGGCCAGGGCGATGCGGTCGCCGGAGCGTGCGTGCGCTCGGGCCAGCGTCCAACCGCACAGCCGTGCGTACGATGCCATGCCTGAGGGGATCATCTCCTCGATCGGTGCGGAGAACTTCCAGTCGCGCAGCTGGCGCACGTAGAAGTCGCGGTCCACCCCGTCCTGGCCGGTGACGCAGGTCCAGCCGAGGAAGATGTCGCTCTGGGCCTGCATGAGGTGCTGCCCGGCGACGACACTTGCTGTACTGACTACGCCCGAGGTGCGGAGGGCTGGGCCTCCTTGGCCTGCAGGAACAGCGGTTCGACACCGTCCCCGGCGTCCAGCAGCACGATCCAGGCGCGGGTACCGACGCTCCCGGCCCCGACCACCTTGCGGGCCATCTGAACCAGTGTGAACTGGTTGAGCAGGTGTCGCCGGTCGGACTGCAGGGTGCGACGGTACTTGCCCAGCACCGTGCGGATCAACTCGTAGATCGCGTCGGCCTGCACATCACTGAACACCTCCTCGACGGGCACGATCGTCGGGGGGCACTGATGATCTGCCGCCGACCGTCGACCAAGGCGGTGAGCTTGCCCAACGCCTGCGTGCTGTCACGGGTGTGAGCCTTGGCCAGCATGGCCTCGGCCGCCTTGAACCTCTTCGCCTTGACCTGGGACCTGAACTCCCCCATGACCTCCTCGATGTCCAGGTGCGCGTACCAGACGTCCAGAAAGGTCTGCTTCGCGAAGCGGCGCATCGCCTTGCGATAGCCCTGTGCCGCCGCCAGGACGATCTTGCGACTGGCCTTGTCGGAGAAGTCGTTGTCGCGCCCCGCCACCGCCAGGCTCGCGGCCAGCCGCTTGACATCCCACTCGAAGGGCCCGGGCAGAGTCTCGTCGAAGTCGTTGACGTCGAAGACCAGTCGTCGCTCCGGCGAGGCGAACGCGCCGAAATTGGACAGATGCGCATCCCCGCACAGTTGGACCTGAAGACCCGAGGTGGGCGTGGCCGCCAGATCCGCCGCCATCGGCAGTGCGGCCCCGCGGTAGTACGTGAAGGGAGACACCAGCATGCGGCCGTGCCGTACCGGCACCAGTTCCGGCACCCGCGACGCGGCCTGGCCCAGCAGCAGCCCGACCGGATCCCGCGATCCGCCCGGCGCGAACTCCGCGTGCGCCTCCAGCGGCACTGTCTCGCGGGCATCCTTCCCCAGCGCCACCCGGTCCGCCCGACTCAAAGGCATCGCCGGCGCCACACCCCGGCGGGTTGCCCCGGCATCAGGCTTTCCGCCTGTCGGGCCCTTCTTCTTCACCGTCATGGCCACTCCCGTCGGGCCGCAGCCACGCGTGCTGCTGGCAGGGCAAAGCACTGTAGATATTCATAGATGCGCCTATTCCACGTAGCCAGTACCACGGCAGGACGGAATCCCTCCGCAAGGATGAGCTGCCGTCACGGCCCCCCAGCCCCTCAATCCGTTTTCGCGTGCGGCCCGTCCCCAGAAGCCGTGTCCACCCCGAGCGGCAAGCCGCGTTCGGCGTGCAGGTAGCGGGCGGTGCCGTCGGGCCCGATCAGGAGCGGCGGCGGGTGCCCGGCGGTGCTCCAGTGCAGCATCCAGCCCTCATCTGCGGGCTCGATGCGTACCAGGCAGGCCGTGGTGATCGGGTTGTCGGTGATCGCGTCCAGGGTGCGGTCGAGCTGTGTGAGGACGGCGCTGGGCGGGGTGCGGCGGTCGTACAGCAGGGCGCGCAGCATGTTGCGGGTCTGGGCCATGGTGGCGGCGGCCTTGAGGTCGTGGCCGACGACGTCGCCGATGACCAGGGCGCAGGCGCCGTCGGGGAGCATCAGGGCGTCGTACCAGTCGCCGCCGACGTGGTCGGGGGTGGCGGCGGGCCGGTACACGGCGGCGGTCTCGAACGGGGCGAGGTCCGGCAGTTGCGGGAGCAGGAGGCGCTGGAAGTACTCGGCGCCGGCGCGGACCTGCCGGTAGAGGCGGGCGTTCTCGATCGCGAGGCCGGCCGCTCCGGCCAGTGCCACGACGATGTCCTGGTCGTGACGGTCGAAGGGCTGCCCGTCACTCCGCTGAGTGAGATACAGGTTCCCGTAGACGCGTCTGCGGGAGCTGACCGCGACCCCAAGGAGCGTGCGCATCGGCGGGTGGCCGGGCGGGAACCCGACCGAGTCCGGGTGGGCGCCGATGTCGGCGACGCGCAGCGGTTCGGGGTGGTAGATGAGATGCCCGAGGAGTCCGCGGCCGTGCGGAAGCGCGACCCCGGCCAGGTCCGCCGTCTCCCGCTCGCTCAAGCCGACGGGGATGAACTCCTCCAGTTGTTCGCCGTCCTCGCTCAGCACACCGAGCGCGCCGTACGTCGACCAGCCGCGGTGGTAATCACCCGTCGGAGCACGACCGGGAGCTCCAGCTCCCGGCCCACCGCCATCACCGCGTCCAGCAGATCCTGGAAACGGCTCTGGGCATGGGCCAGATCCCGCAGCCGCCCGACGATCCGATCCATCTCGTCGTCGAGGCGATGGCCGGCGCCCGGAATGTCCGGCCATGC
Source organism: Kitasatospora sp. NPDC054795 (assembly GCF_053611565.1). Taxonomy (NCBI): domain Bacteria; kingdom Bacillati; phylum Actinomycetota; class Actinomycetes; order Kitasatosporales; family Streptomycetaceae; genus Kitasatospora; species Kitasatospora sp. NPDC054795. Next base: position 9,129 of record NZ_JBSHAP010000099.1, on the reverse strand, counting down.
TGACCCGTCCTCCGGATCCATCAGGCCCGCCTCCCTCAACCTGCCGAACAATCGCCACCACAGTCACATCGGCGCGTCCTGGCTTGCCCTGCAGGCGCGACCGCGTGACCCCACCCGGACGGTAGTCCCACCGTCAGCATCTTCGGCCCAGGGTGCCCTTCGCCCGGAACGGCGTCCGGCCCATGCCGACGTGCAGGTCATGCCGATGTGACGCGGGGCGCTTTCCTGTGCGGCGCCCGGGCATCGGACGCGCTTCAAGCGACCGGGGGCGGGGCGCTCGCGCGACCGGCGCCGGGCGGCGAGGTATCGGGGGCCGGCCCCGTGTCGAGGAACTCCCGGATGGCGAAGCCCACCAGCACCACCACCACGATCCACCACACCACGGCTGCCGTCGGGTAGCTCCAGGTGGCGAGGACGATCGCCGCCACGACGAAAATCCCGACTCCGATCCAGCGCTTGTACCGGTGCACGAAACGGCCGACCGGCCCGAGGCGCATGCCGTGTGCCGTCGACACCCCGCGCAGCGCGCCGATCGAGGAGCTGCAGGCGGTGCGGATCGCGACGGCAAGCCTGGAAGGACCGATCAGCAGGGCGCCGACGGCCGTCACCAACGCGGTCACGCCCACGGCGCGGATGCTCGCGCGCAGGAAGCGGATCAACGTGTCGTAGATCGCGCCGGCGGCCGCCTGTGACGCTCCCGGCGGCAGGTGATCGAGGTAGAACGACCGGAAGACCGTCAGCACGACGCCCAGCAGGAGCATGGCGATCGCCACCCCGAGAGCAGCGCCGATCAGGCCGTGTCGCCGGTTCACGGCGGTGAACACACCGGCGGCGGCGACCAGCACGGCGATGATCGGCAGCCAGGTGCCCATGATCTCCAGGAGCCGGAAGTAGCTCTTGAACTTGCCGATGTCCTTCGACTGGTAGATCACGAAGCTGGTGTGCACCTCCGGGATCTTCGCGGCGGGTCCGAAGCCCGAGGCCACCAGCTGGTCCTTGACCTTGGCGACGAAGGGTCCGATGTCGATGGCGACCTGGTTGTTCTCCAGCGAGACCGCGCCACCGCCCTTGCCTGTCAGCGCCTTGTCGAGCGAGGAGTGCACCGCCCGGTTCGCGTCGACCCACAGGGTCTCGAACTGGTCGCTGGTCACTACCTTGCTGACGGTGGTGCTGACCAGTTGGGTGAGGCCGCTGGTGATCGGGCCGCTCAGGCCGCCGATCAGGGTGCCAAGCTGGGGCGGTACACCTTGCTGGACGGCGGCCTGGGAAAGCTGGTTCACCACGGCCTTCACGTCGATCTGGGCCAGGACCTCGGACGTGACCCGGCTGGTGAGCGCGGCCTGAACGTCGGGGTTGCTCGCCAGCGGCGCGACCGTGGCGACGTACCGGTCGGTGTCGCCGATGATCGAGTTGGTCCAGACCGCGATGACCGCGAGCAGCGCCAGCAGGGAGGAGATGACGATCAGGACGACCGAGCCGACGGTACGGAGGCGGTGGTGACGCGTCCTGGGCGGCGGTGTCGACGCCTCGAGGGCGATGATCCGGTGCCGCAGCTCGTCCAGCTCGACGCTCTCGGCGGTGGGCTGGGACTCGGGCGCCGATTGCGGCAGTCGGCCGGTGCCGGGCGGTTCACCGTCGCGGCCCTGCCCGGGGCTGCTGTCACCTGGCCGTTCGGAAGCCGGCTCGGATTCATCGCTGGGCATCGCGTGCTCCCTGCGTCGGGTCCTCTGGCAGAGGCGGGGGACAGACGCACTGATGACGCGCCTCCTTCAGGAAATGCCACGAGTAACACGACCGCCACCCGGTGTGCTCGCGCGGGTGATCCCGTATCCGAAGTGCGCCTGGCGCCCGTCGGGTGCGGGTCGACGCCGCACAGCGCGGCCCGGTGTCCGGAGTTCCTGTCAGTCAGTAGGGTCCGGGCGCCGGGCTGTTCGTTCGCCTCGGCCAATCCGCCCCCGTCGGACAGCGCAGGCAGCCCGGCCGGTCACGGACACACGGCTTGTAGGGCTTGCTACTGGGACCGGGCAGTGGACGGGTGCAACCGCGTGAGAGCGGGACCGGGTCCGGTCAACGTGATCTACCGGGACACGAAACTCGGGCAGGGCAGCTCCACCCTGCGAGGAACAGCTCCTGGAAGCGGCGGGGCCGGGTGCGCCGGGTCCGCGTCACCGGCCTGGTGTCCGGTGGTCGTGCATGTGTCCTGACGACTGGGCGCTATGGGCTTCGGCGATGCAGCCCGATCTGGATAGCGTTGGCGACCAGGCGAATCACCAGGCCCAGAACGATGAGGTCCAGCACCATCTGGACGGTGACCACGAGTCGAGCGGCTTGACTCGTCGCCGTGATGTCGCCGAATCCGACGGTCGAGAAGGTGATGATGGAGAAGTACAGGGCATCGAAGCGGCTGAGCGGCTGGGTGAACGATGTCGCCTGCGCGTGCTCCATGAGGAAGTAGGCGGTCGCGAAGAGAAGGATGAAGAGCGGCAGTGTGAAGGCGAGGGCTTGGACGGCGCGAAGGCCTGGATACTCGGAGTTGGTGATGTCGCGGAGCTGCCAGGCCACCACGACGCACAGTCCCAGGATCCCGAGTGTCAGTCCCGTCGCCGTCGCACCGTTCATGGCGTGATCCATCGGGATCAGGAAGTAGATAGCCAGGACCGCGGTGATCCGAGCGATCGTGCCCAGGGCGGTGACGAGGACGGCGCGTCGGGAGGGTCTCCTGCGCGGCATATCATCAAACAAGGGTGCCGCCATGTTCGTCCTCCTACTCCGGTGCTATGACGTCGTTCTCGCTCGTGTGTGGCGCCCCCCGCCTCGGCCCGCTTCTGCAGGCCGACTCCCTCAGTCGTCGCCCGCAGCACTGCCCGCACCATGTCCGCGACACCACTCGCTGAGGCCCTCGGCGCAGCCATCGCCGTGGTAGACGCCGACACCGCCATCGAGTCGTAGCGGCGGCGATGCCCGCCAAGCGACACCTGCGCCCCCCGACGACGGCCCCACCTTCATCGGAATCACGGTCGACCGGAGCGGTCCAGGAGACATTGCCTCCGGACCTGCTCCGGCCGACGATCGTGGTCACGCGTCGGTCCGGCTCGGGGCAAGCCCCCCGCCCGCGCTACCGGCGGGAGGGAAGGCCTCGGCGAGGATGACCGCAAGGTGGCGCTCCTCTACCCCCGCGTCCCGCGCAGCCCGAATCCGCGCGGCGACATCGCCGGGCAGACGGCCGACTGGTGCCGTCACCCAACTGCCCGCGTCGTCAGGCCCCTCGGGGACGCCGCCGGTCATGTCCGCCTTCCCGAGGCCGGGCAGGCCGGCTCGTGCCACGTAGTGGCCACGGCGGTCCCGCCCGGCAGCAGGTGCTCACTGGTCCAGATCCGGCAGCAGGAAGCCGGCGACGGGGCGGACGCCGCCGAAGGATCCGAATGAACGGACATGGCGGCAGGTGCGGCCGGTCGGCGACGCCGCCGGCGCACTGCGGGAGAGCTCGTCACTCCCGGTGTGTCCCACACCGGTCACCCACTCAGCCCTGAACCCACCCGGATGGGGGCACGCAACGCAGCCGGAGAACCGTCTGGAAGCAGGCCGATCCGCGGATTCCAGCCGCCCAAGTGGACCCGGCCCGCGAACGGCTGGTCAGCCGAGTTCGCTCGCGGCTTCCCGGACGGCCTTGTCGATGTCCTTGGTGCTGACATCGAGCTGCTTGGCGACCTCCTTCTCGGCCTTGAGCCCGGCCTTCTCCACGGCCTGCGCGACGGTGCTCTCGCCGACGATCACCAGGGCGGCCTGCCCGGCGTCGATGAGCTCCCCGAACTCCTTGACGTCCGCCCGGGACATGCCCCGCCACAGGTGGCCGCTCACCCCGCCCACGGCCGCGCCGGCGATGGTGGTGCCGATGATCGCGGGCGGGAAGAGCAGGCCGATGAACGCGCCGATGGCGGCGCCGCCCCACGCCCCGTGCCGGGTGGCCATCTCGTCCTTGTTCACGTGCACCTTGCCGCTGTCGTCCGTGGTGACCACGGAAGCGTCGTAGGTGCCCACGGCGCCAAGCGCGTGGAGGTCCTTGACGACGTCGTAGTCGGCCCTGGCCACGACCTCACTGGGGTACGTGCCGATGTAGATGAACACTGCGTCGGGCTTCGCCACTTTGTCCGTCCTGTCTGTCCTCGCCGCGTCCGGAGGCTCACGGCGATCGGGGTCTGAAACCGCAACACGATGCCGACGGGCAGCAGAAACCTGCTGCAGTCCGCGGGCGGGCGGTCTTCTCCAGGGTGAGCTTCGCCAGCCTGCCCGGCACTCTGGGAGCAGGTGAACCACGCACAACGTGGCCCCCTGCGAAGTGATCTCGATCGAGGCGGCCCGGAACCAGCTGCCCTTGGAAGGCCCGGGTCCGCCTCGCCCGGACCCCGCTCGACAACGGGAGCCCGACCCGCTCCGCGATGAACCTTCCGCGTCCCACCGCTACGCCGTCCGGCCCAACCAGGACGGGCGGTATCGGATTCGGTGCGAGGCCGCTGTTCGGATGAACGACGCGATCAGCCCGCCCGCCGCAAGCGCCCAACCGGGCCGATCGCAGAGCCCCCCGACCGGCCCTGCCGGCCCACACCCGCCACCAAGGCGCAGCGCGCCGCCGTCGACGGGCGCGACACGTTCGCCGCAGCGACTGTTCGCCTGCGGTCCGCCCCGCCGCGCGGCTGTCACACTGCAGCCATGACAGAGGGAGGGACGGAGCAGGATCGGACCCGCCGTCAGCTCCGAACCGCTCGGATGGAGGCGTTCAGCGACGGGATCTTCACGATCGCCGGCACGCTGCTCGTGATCGAGATCGCGGTTCCCCCTGGTTCGACGCACCTGTGGCACGCAGTCGTCGAACAGTGGCCTTCCTACCTGGGCTACCTGGTCAGCTTCGCCACCATCGGGGCGATCTGGCTCGCCCACTCGGTCATCACCGAGTACCTCGACCACGCGAGCCTCTGGCTGATGCGCCTGAACCTGATCCTCATGCTCGCCGTCGCCTTTCTGCCGTTCCCGACCAAGCTGCTGGCCGAATACGTCCGCCAGGGTGACTCGGAACGCGTCGCCACCAGCTTCTACGGCCTCTCCCTCCTGATGACCACCGCCCTGCTGTCCTTGTTCTGGCGGTACGCCGTCCACGCCGGGCTGGTGCGCGACGACGCGGACGAATCGGACGTGCAGATCCTCACCAGGCGCCTCACCCCCGGACTCATCGGATACGTCACGCTGATCGTCCTCGGACTCGTCGTGCCGGTCGCCGCGGTCATCGGATACCTGGCGATCTCCCTCTACTACCTCGTGCCCCTCGGCACGGCCATACGACAGCGCCGCATCCGCCACGCCACATGAAGGCGCGGGGAGCAGAGCGTCCGTCAGTGACCATGCGCCCCCACGGACCCGATGAGCCGTGCTGACCCGATGGCAGGTGCCGACCGCAGAAAGGGGCATCATCACCGATGACGACACGACCCGAACCCGGAGGGCGCGACGCGACACCCGAGCCCACCCGGGCGCGCCGAGCTTCGCACACCGCTCGCCCGGCGGCACGCGCCGGCCGTGCGTCCTGTCCGGCCGGGCATCGCGTCAGCCGCAGATCCGAGCTGACACGGTGACCGCCTCGGATCTGGCGATCGTCACCGGGCTGGTCTTCGTCTGGGGCATGCTCTCGGCGCGGCTGGAGAGCTTCGACATGACCGCGCCCATCGTGTTCACCGCAGCCGGCGTCCTGCTGACCCACGGCCCGCTGACCTCGCTCGGGATCACCCCCAGCCCGGAAGTGGTGAAGGTCCTGGCCGAGGCGACGCTGGCGCTGGTGCTGTTCTCCGACGCCTCCCGAGTCGGGCTGCGCCAACTGCGTCCGGACATGGGACTGTGCCTGCGGCTGCTGGGCATCGGGCTGCCGCTGTCCATCGGCCTCGGCACGCTGGCTGCCTTCATGCTGCCCGGCGTGGGTGCCACCTGGCTCGCCCTGCTCGTCGGCGCGGCGCTGGCTCCCACCGATGCGGCGCTGGGCGCTGCGGTCATGGTCAACCCAGCTGTCCCGGGCAGGATCAGACGGGTACTCAACATCGAGAGCGGACTCAACGACGGAATCGCCACCCCCGTCGTGCTGGTCGCCATCGCGGGGGCGTCCACTGCCGAGCACGTGGGCGACACCGGGCCCGGGAAGGCCGTGGCCGAACTCGCGCTGGGCCTGCTGGTCGGCGCCGTGGTCGGCGGTGGCGGCGGCCGGCTGATCAAGCTGTGCCGCGACCGCGACTGGGTCGCCGACGGCTTCGCCGGCGCCGCCGTCCTCGGCCTGGCCCTGTGCTGCTACGCCACCTCCGTGGCACTGGACGGCAACGGCTTCATCGCGGCGTTCACCGGCGGCCTGGCCTTCACAGCCGCCGGCGGCCCCGCGGCCAAACTGGTCCCCTTCGTCGAGGAGACCGGCGCCCTGCTCTCCCTGCTGGTCTGGCTGACCTTCGGGGTGATCGCGGTGGTGCCGGCTATGGAGGACCTGACCTGGCAGACGGCGCTGTACGCCGTGCTCAGCCTGACGGTCATCCGGATGCTGCCGGTCGCCCTCGCCCTCGTCGGCACCCGCCTCGGCCGGCCCGCCGTCCTCTTCGTCGGCTGGTTCGGACCCCGCGGCCTGGCCTCCGTCGTCTTCGCACTGCTCGCCCTCGAAGACCTGGACGGGCCCATGGCCCGGCCGGCGGTCACCGCGATCGCGTTCACCGTGCTGCTCAGCGTCCTGGCCCACGGCCTCAGCGCGGACCCGCTGGCCAAGCGCTACGGCCCCCGCCTGGCCGTGCCGCAGGGACCACCCGCCGCACGGACCACTTCGGCGCCGCAGGTCGACATCCCCGAACGACGCCTCATCCGCCGCACCCCGGCTGGCAACCGGCTCGGGGAGTAGAGAAAGGGGGCGGAGAGCTCGTCGACGCCAGCACCTGGACAGGGACAGTCGGGGGGCGGGCGCGGCGCAGCCCGGCCGCTGTCGAATGAGCGGCCGGGCTCGAAGCGGGCGACGCGCAGAGGTAGGCGGGCGGCGATCCGCGCTATCACCGGCCGGCTCTGCGCGCGTGCCTGGCCAATCCGCGGGTCGCAGGTGGACCAGATTCCCGTGGCCTGGTGGGCAGGGCCACGCCGGGCGGCCCGGAATCGAGTCCGACAGGTCAGCGCACTTCGGTCGCGGCTTCGCGGACGGCGCTGTCGATGTCCTTCGAACTGACGTCCAGCTCCTTGGCGACCTGCTTCTCGGCCTTCAGCCCGGCCTTCTGCACCGCCTGCTCGACGGTGCTCGCACCGACGATGACCAAGGCGGCCTGACATTCCCCTCGTAGCGTGGAGTCGTGACCAGAGGGGAAGTTGAGGGTCATGGCGGGGAAGAGGCGCTCGTACAACGCGGAGTTCCGCGCGGGTGCGGTGCGGATCGTGACAGAGACCGGGAAGTCGGCCGCGGAGGTCGCGCGGGACCTTGGCGTGCAGCCGAGCACATTGCAGAACTGGGTCCACCGCGCGCGGGCCCGGGCGGACGCGGATGCGGCGGGAGGCCTGAGCGAGTCCGAACGCGACGAACTGCGCCGGCTGCGGGAGGAGAACACCCGCCAGCGCAAGGAGATCGCCGAGCTCGGGATGGAGCGCGATGTCCTCAAGCGATCAGTGGTCCTGTGGGTGAAGGAGGCGACGAAGTGACGGTTGCGGGCTTCATCGCCGACCAGAGGACCGAGCATGGCGTCCCGCACACGACCGCCTGCCGGGCCCTGGGTGTGTCCGAGTCCTGGTTCTACAAGTGGCGCCGCCGCCCGGCCGAGCCGACGATGCGCGAGGTTCGGCGGGCTGAACTGTCCGAACGGATACAGCACTTCTTCGTCGCATCCGGCAACACTTACGGCTCGCCCAGGATCACCCTGGACCTGTGGGCCGAGGGCTGGCAGGTCTCGGAGAACACGGTCGCCAAGATCATGGCCGAGATGGGCCTGCAGGGCCGCAAGCCCCCGCGTCGGCGCCGCTCTCTGACCCGCCAAGGCAAGCGGAAAGCGGCCCGTGACCTGGTCAATCGCCACTTCGACGCGGTGGCGCCGAACGTGCTGTGGGTCGGCGACATGACCGAGATCGACACGAGCGAGGGCAAGCTCTAGGCCCGAGCCGAGGCCCGTCAGGAAGCTCAGGCCGCATAGCGAAAGACTCCACGATTACAGGGGATTGACACAGTCGTTCGTCAGGCCGTCACGCGGGCGAGCCAGCAGAGCAGTTCGGCTACCACCTCGTCCCTGTTCGTCTCGTGCAGCACCTCGTGCCGGGCACCCGGGTAGACGCGGTGGGTGACGTCCGTCAGCCCGGCCGCACGGTAGCGGCGGGCGACCAGGCCGCGCGGACGCAGGCCGGCCGCCACCGGGTCCCGGTCCCCGCCGGCGATGTAGACGGGCAGGTCCGGCCGCACCCCGGCCGGGGCCGCCAGCCGGGGCGCGGCGGCGGCCAGGTCGGCCAGGCCGTCGGCGTCGAGTGAGAAGCCGCAGAGCGGGTCGGCGAGGTAGGCGTCGACAGCTGCGCGGTCGCGGGTGAGCCAGTCGGCGGGCGTCCGGGCCGGTTCGAAGGGCCGGTTGAAGGAGCCCAGCACGTCCGGGCCGGTGCCGTCGCCCAGCAGGGCGGCGAGGTGGTCGAGGGCCGTGGTGCCGAACAGGGCCAGGCCGGACAGCCGCTCGGAGTGGTCGAGGACGTGCTGCTGGGCGGCGAAGGAGCCGAGACTGTGGCCGAGCAGCACCAGCGGGACACCTGGGTGCCGCCGGTGGACGATCGCGGACAGCCGGGCGAGGTCGCCGACCAGCGCGTTCCAGCCGTGCGGGCCGAGCCGTCCCTTCCCGGCGTGCATCGAGAGCCCGTGCCCGCGGTGGTCGCCCGCGTACACGGCGTACCCGGCAACGGTCAGCGCCTGCGCGAGGTGCCCGTACCGGCCGCTGTGCTCGCCCATCCCGTGGGCGATCTGCACGACGGCGCGCGGCGGGCCGGCGGGGGTCCAGGTGTGGACGTGGATCTCCACGCCGCCGGGGCTGGGGAAGGCGAACATCTGCTGCTCCTGCGGGGGTCGGTACGGGACGGCCCGGGCGTGGGGGGCGGCCAAGGGCCCGGGAG
>NZ_JBSHAP010000098.1:0-35811 GCF_053611565.1 Kitasatospora sp. NPDC054795 | reverse complement strand
GGCCGCCCTCCGCCGGTCGCCACCCGGCCATGCCCGGCAGGCACCGATTTTGTGCTGTCCCCCCGAAGGTACGTACATTCACCTCGTGTCCCGCACCACCCACCCGACCCCTGACTCCCAGGAGGGCGCCGTGACCTCCGCGCCCGGTCCCGGCCCCGGTCCCCGGCCCCTCACCCGGGCCGCGGGCAGTCCGCTCTGGGCGCAGCTGCGCGCCGACCTGCTGCGCCGGCTCGACGAGGGCGAGTTCCAGGACGTCTTCCCCGGCGAGCACGACCTCGTCGCCGAGTACCGGGTCAGCCGGCACACGGTCCGCGAGGCCCTGCGCAAGCTCCGCGAGGAGGGCCTCGTCACCGCTCAGCGGGGCAAGGCCTCGCGGTTCACCGCGAGCCGCCCCCTGGAGCAGGACATCGGGGAGGCGTACAGCCTGTTCCGTTCCGTCGAGGAGGTCGGTGCCGTCCAGCGCAGCGTCGTGCGCGCGCTCGACCGGCGCGCCGACGGCGTCATCGCCGCCCGTCTGGGACTGGAGGAGTCCACGCCGCTGGTCTACCTCGAACGTGTCCGCCTGGCGGACGAGGAACCGCTGGCCGTCGACCGGATCTGGCTCCCAGCGGACGTGGCCCACCCGCTGCTGGACGTCGACTTCACCCACACCTCGCTCTACGACGAGCTCGAACGCCACTGCGGCCGCAGCATCCGCGGCGGCTGGGAACGCATCCGCGCGGTGGTCCCCGGCCGGGGGGAGCGCATCCTGCTCGACTGCCCCGCGACCACCGCGCTGCTCGCGATCGACCGGCTCGGCCGCGACACCGACGGGCGTCCGATCGAGTGGCGGCAGACGCTCGTCCGCGCGGACCGCTTCGCCGTCGCCGCCGCGTTCACCGCGCACGACTACCGGCTGGGCGCCTCGGTCCAGACGCCCTGACGGGACCGGGTGGCCGGGCGGCCGGGTGGTGTCCGCGCCGGCCGGGACACGGCGCGGGCACTCCTGGAGGTGGCGGTCGAGCCGTTCCCGAACGTCGCTTTCGCCGACCCGGTGGCGCCCGACATCGTTCCCTCGGCCGGCACGAGCGGAACGGTGATCCGTCCCAAGGGACTCCAGGTCCCACCCGGCCGGAACCTGACCGACTGGCAGGCGGACGACGTGACCCTGAACTCGCGTGCGTACGGCTTCGTGGTCGACAGGGCCCACCAGATCTGGTGGCCCTCCCTCGACGGCAAGACCGGATTCCGAGGCCTGTGGGGACAACCTGTGGACCCGGATCCGAACAACGACCGCGAGGGCATGGCATTCCCCGACTTCTGCGCGATGTTCCTGGAAGCCATCGCCAAGATGCCCGGTTGACCTGCTGAGGCGTGTCCGACGACCGATCCTGTGGCCCGAGGAGGAGATCCGCCGCTCGACGCGCACCGGAGGGCCGCCGACTCCCTGTCGGCGGGCGGGATCCAGTTCAACTCGCTTGACGTATGGGGGTGTTGGGGCGGTCGAGGATTGGCGGAACCGTTCTGGGCGGAGGCCCGGAACGGTAGCCTGGAGTGACCCGCCGAGTGCGGACGGCGGCACACACCGGGGAGGCGCCAATGAGGAACCGGGTGCTCGTACACGCGCTGGGCGGACTGGCCGCCGCGCTCCCGTTGGTGATCGGTGGATGCGGCAGTGCGGGCCCCACCGCCACGCCCTCGCCGCCGGGCCCGTCGCCGGTCGCGACGACGACCGTGCCGGCGCCGGCGAGCCGGACCACGGCGTCGAGCCCTCCGGCCGGGCGGACCTGGCCGACCGATCCGGGGGCGGTCCTGATCGGCTGCGGTGGGCTGCCCGCCACCGAGCCGGCGTACGTCGTCCTCTTCTGCGGGGACGGCGGGATGTCCCTGGACCAGCTCAGCTGGGCGGGCTGGGGCGGCCCGACCGCCACCGCCACCGGGCAGTTGTGGCAGAAGCGGTGCGTGCCCAACTGCGCGGAGGGCGGCGCGGTCCCCTTCCGGGCGACGGTGACGGTCGGCGGCCTGACCGCGGGCGGCTACTCCACCCTGCACATCGACGCGCCGACAGCGCCCGACCGTTCGATCGACTTCACCGTCGACGATCAAGGGCCGCTGATCGTGCGGCGCTGACCGGGCAGGGCCGCGGCGGCGGGTCGCTCCCGGGGACGAGGAGGTTCCACCGGGCCTCGTCCAGCGCGCCGTCGGTGGTCGCGCAGATCCGCTCGACGGCCGCCGTCGCGTCGAGGTCCCAGAGCCGGACGGTGGCATCGACGCCGGAGACCGCGAGGGTCCGGCCGTCGGGGCCGAAGGCGACGGAGTCCACGGACCCCACCGGGCCGGTGAGCGGCCGGCCGAAGGCCACCGGGGGCTGCCGGGGGGCGAGCCGCCAGAGCCGGGCGGTGCCGTCCCCGCCGCCCACGGCGAGCAGCCGGCCGTCCGGGCCGAAGGCGACCGAGGTGGCGGCGCCCTGCGGGCCGGTCAGGGTCTCGCCCGCCGAATCGCCGTCCGCCGCGCCGCCCGCGCCTGCTGTACCGCCCGCGGCCCAGAGCCGGACGGACCCGTCCTGGTGCGCGGCCGCCAGCCTCCGCCCGTCGGGACTGAAGGCGAGGCCGTTGACGGCCGAGGCCGGACCGGTGAGCGGCGCACCGAGGGCCACGGGGCGCAGGGGGTCGGTGACGTCCCAGCGGTGGACGCCGCCGGTGGTGTCGCCGGCCGCGAGCGTGTGCCCGTCCCGGCTGAGCGCGAGGCCGGTCAGGGTGCGTGACGGCACCGCCAGCGGGGGCCCGAGCGGTGTCGGCGCAAGGGGGTCGGCCACGTCCCAGAGGAACAGCCGGCCCTCGTCGCCCAAGGCCGCGAGGAAACGGCCGTCGGGGCCGTAGGCCAGCGCCGAGACGGAGGTTGCCGGGCCGCCCAGCGGCCGGCCGAGCGGCACCGGCCGGCCGGGATCGGTGACGTCCGTCAGCCAGAGCGCCCCGCCGGTGCCGCCGGCGGCCGGGGAGCCGAGCGCGAGCGTGCGGCCGTCGGGGCTGAACGCCAGGGCGGAGGCCGGCTGCGGCGCGCCGGTCCGGGGGCTGCCGAGCCGGGTCGGCCGGCGGGGGTCGGCGAGGTCCCAGAGCAGGGAGTTCGAGATGCCGTTGGAGGTCGCCAGCCGGCGTCCGTCCGAGCTGAACGCGACCGGTCCCCCGCCGGGCAGCAGGGTCGGTGGCACGCTCCACAGCACGACGGCCCCGGAGTCGTCCCGGGCCGCGAGGGTGTGGCCGTCGGGCGTGAAGAACACCCGGTCGGCCGGGTAGGAGGAGACGGTCGGCAGCTCGGTGACGAGCGAGGGGTAGTACGGGTTCGACAGGTTCCACAGGCTGACGGCGCCGTTGCCGTGGGCGACGGCCAGCAGCTGCCCGCTGCCGTCGAAGGCCGCAGACCGGATCGTACTGGTCCGCCCGGACAGCGGCTGCGCCGTCAGCAGGTTGTTCGGGTGGCGCGGGTCCTGGATGTTCCAGAACTCCAGTTGGTTGTTCTCGCCGCCCGTGACGAGGAAGCCGCGTTCGGGGCTGAGCGCCAGGATCGGACCACGGACCTGGAACCGGGAGACGGGCGCCGCCGTCGCGGCCGTCCCGGCGAGGTCCCACAGCTGGACGTCGGCGCCGTCCTGGGTGGCCAGGGTCCGCCCGTCCGGGCCGAGCAGGGCCGTCGCCACCGGATACCTCGGCCGGACGGCGGGCAGGGTGAGCGGGACGGGGCGGGCCGGGTCGGCGGTGCTCCAGCCGAGGACCAGGCCTTCGCCGCCGTCGCCGCTGTCGGGGGTGCCGCCGAGGGCGAGCAGGGTCCGGCCGTCGCGGCCGAACAGCAGCCGGTTGACGGTGCTGCCCGCGACGTCCAGCGGCGGCCCGGCCGGCCGGGGGTGGGCGGGGTCGGCCACCTGCCACAACCGCACTCCGGCGGTGCCGGCGGTGGCGAGCAGGGAGCCGTTCGGACCGAAGGCCAGGGCCGGGGCCCGGCCGCCGGACTCCGGGTCCAGCCGGCCGGCTTCGGTGGCGCGGTGCGGGTCGCGGATGTCCCAGAGCCGGAGGGCGCCGGTGGTGTCGTACGTCGCCAGGGTGTGCCCGTCGGGGGAGAGGGCCATCGTCCGGGTGCCGGACTCCGGGCCGCCGAGCCGGCTGGGGACCGGGGTGTTCTCGAAGCCGATCAGTCGCGAGGCGGTGTCGTCCGTCTGCTCGCGCCGGTGGGCGACCAGCGCGAGTTGGGCGGCGAGCGCGGGGTCGGTCGGCGCCAACTGGGCGGCCAGCGAGGAGATCTGGTTGGTGACGGCGGTGGCGGCCGAGGCCTGGGCGCGGTCGCGCTGGACGAGGGCGAACCCGGCGGCGGCCGTGGCCAGGACGGCGAGCGCGGTGACGACGGCGACGGCGGCGCGGCGGTTGCGCCGGGAGCGCTGCTGCTGGCGGGCGGCGGCGGTGAGGAAGGCCCGGGCGGTGGCGGTCAGTTCGTCCGGGTGGGCGGCCGCCCAGTCGGACGCGGCCTCCAGCCGGGCGCCCCGGTACAGCGCGGACTGGTCCTGGCTCCGTTCCCACCCGGCGGCGGTCTGGTCCAGCTCCTGGCGGAGCAGTTGGCCGGGCCGGTCCCGGTCGATCCACTCGCGCAGTCGGGGCCACTCCCTGATCAGCGCCTCGTGGACGACGGCCACGGTCTCCCGCTCCCGCAGCAGCAGTCGGCGCGCGGTGAAGGTGTCGACGACGGACCGGGCCGCGCGTTCGTCGGGAAGGCCGCGCAGCAGGTCGTCGGGCGCGACGTGGCGGCGGGTGTCCTCGGTGTCCCGGCCGATGACCACCAGCCGGAGGAAGACGGCGCGCGCGGCGGCCCGGCCCTCGGGTGCGAGGGCCGCGTACGCGGACTCGGCGGTGCGGGCGACGGCGTCGTGGATGCCGCCGGTGCGGCGGTAGGCGGCAGGGGTCAGCGCGCCGTCCTCGCGCTCCTGCCAGGTCGCCCGCAGGGCGTGGGCGAGCAGCGGCAGGGTGCCGGCCCGGTCGGGGCCGGCCAGGTCGGCGAGCAGCAGGTCGACCAGGCCGTCCCGGATCGTCAGGCCGACCGCCGCGGCCGGGCGGCGGATCGCCCGTTCGAGCTCCTCGTCGGTCAGCGGGTCCAGCAGGACCGGGTCGGCCCGCAGCGCGTCCCGCAGCCGGTCGTCGGCCGCGCACCGGGCGTAGAAGTCGGCGCGGACACCGAGCACGACCAGCACGTTGCGGTCGGGCGGACGGGCCAGGAGGTCCAGCACCTCGACGAAGCGGCGGCGTTCGGCCTCGTCGGCGCCGAGGGTGAAGACCTCCTCGAACTGGTCCACGACGAGGACCAGGCCCGTGCCGCGGACGGCGTCGAAGACGGCGGCCGCGTACGCGGCCGGGCCGCCGTGCGGCGGGGGAGCGCCGAGCGCGGCCGCGAGCGCGGCGGCGGGGTGGGCGGTGGGCGTCAGCAGGACCCGGCGCCAGTGGGCGGAGCCGCGCGCGGGCAGTGCGCCGTCCGCGATCGCGGGCAGCACTCCGGCGGCGAGCAGCGAGGACTTGCCGGCGCCGGAGGGCCCGAGCACGACGAGCGGCCCGCCCGTGCGAAGCCGGTCGTCCAGTCGCCGGCACAGGTCGGTGACGGCCTGCTCGCGGCCGTGGAACCAGGTGGCGGAGGCCGCGTCGAAGGGTTCCAAGCCGGGGTAGGGGCATGCGTCGTCGCGCCCCCGGGGCGGTCGGACCGCGGCCTCGGCGGTCGTGAGGTGAAGGTCCCGGCCGGCGACGTAGGCGTTGCCGCCGGAGACCGTGACCTCCAGGTGCCGGGGCGGTTCCGCTTCGTCGGTCACGTCATTCGGCGGCGGGGCGGTGGACGGTGAGGTCGCGGCCGGCCACGTAGGCGTCGCCGTCGGTCACCCGGGTGGTGATCGTGACGGAGCCGGCCGGCGGGGCGTCGGGGCGGCGGGCGGTGAGCACGCCGGCGATCAACTCCCGCAGCTCGTCGGCGAGGTCGGGGTGGGAGTGCAGCAGCCGGGCCAGTTTGGCCTGCCACTCGTTCACCAGCAGGGCCTGCAGATCGCCCGGGGCACCGGCCCCCTGGGCGGTGAGCAGTTCCTCGCGGGTGTCGTCGAGGTCGGCGGCCACCCGCTCGGGGTGCGCGCGGCGCCACAGGGACAGGACGCCGGACCTGACCGCCGGCCAGGTGTCGGTCACGATCGCCTCCACCAGCCGGGCGGCGCCGGCGGCGGCCAGGGTCGTCAGTTCGGCACTGAGGTCCATCTCCCAACGGTACCCGTGCGAATTTCTGATGAATCGTCAAAGCCGGTGGCGGCAAGGGGAACCGGGCGCCCCGGTTGCCGTGACCGGACCGGCCCGCGGCCTCACAGCCGGTCGTAGACGGCGGACAGTCGCCGCAGCACCTCGGCGGCCCGGTCGAGGGCGTCGTCGTCGTAGTCGTCCAGATCGGCGTGCAGGGCCTCGGCCAGCGCGTTCTGGCGCTGGTCGTGCCGGGCCCGGCCGGTGTCGGTGAGGGCGACCAGGACGGAGCGCTTGTCCTCGGGCTGGCGGGTGCGGGTGACGTAGCCGGCCGTGACCAGGCCGTTGACCAGCTGGGTGGTGGCGGCGCCGGTGGTCTCGGTGGCGGCGGCGAGCCCGCTGATGGTGAGGGGCCCCTGTTCGGCCAGGGTGCGCAGGGCCCGGGCGTGGGTGAGGGAGAGCGCGCCCGGGGTGCGGGTGGCGCGTCCGCGCAGCCGGGCGTCGGCGGCGCTGAGGCGGTAGGCGGCGCGGGCCAGGCGGTCGAGCGCCCGGGCGCGGTCGTCGGTGGGCGGCGTCTCGGTCATGGTCGGTCCTCCTCGGCGGGTTGACAGCAGCCTAGCCTCAGTACTTAATAGCTAAGTACTTACTCATTAAGTGCTTAGCCAAATGCTGAGCGGATCCCCAGGAGGACACCCATGACCATCCGATCGACCGGCCAGAGCTGGGCCCTGGACATCGCCCTCGCCCAGGGCGGCTTCGACGCGCTGCACCCCGAGGCCGTCGGGACCATGGAGCAGCTGGGCCACGACCACACCGACTTCGACAAGGTCTTCGCGCTGGTCAGGAGCGGCGCGATGCTGCCCAAGGCGTGGGCGACGGTGGCCGGCCAGGCCGAGGAGCGCGCCGCCCACCACGAGCGCGGCGGGTTCGCGCAGACCGCCGCCGACCTCTATCTGCGGGCGGCGGTGATGTGGGGCCGGGCGCAGTACTCGATCTTCGACGCGGCCGACCCGCGCAAGACGGCCATGCGCCGGCGCGCCAACCACTGCGTGGAGCGCCTGGGCGCGCTGCGCGACGGCCGGGTGCGGCGGGTGGAGCTGGACTTCGAGGGCTCGCGGATCTTCGCCCTGCTGCACCTGCCGGCCGGGCGGGTCGAGAACGCGCCGGCCGTCATCCTCGGCCCCGGGATGGACATGATCAAGGAGGACTACATCTGGGCGGCCGAGCGCTACTACACCTCGCGCGGCATGGTCGCGCTGTCCATCGAGGGGCCGGGCCAGGGCGAGAGCCGCGCCGGCGGGCTGACCGTCGACCTCGGCAACTACGAGCGGGCGATCGGCCGTTACCTCGACCACCTGGCCGCGCTCCCGGAGGTCGACGCCGAGCGGATCGGCATGTTCGGCATCTCGATGAGCGGCTACTGGGGATCCCGGGCCGCCGCCACCGACCGTCGGCTGGCCGCGCTCGCCGCCTTCGAGGCCGTCACCGGGGACTTCGCGACGATCTTCGAGCGCGCCCAGCCGACCTTCAAGAACAACTACATGTTCATGGCCGGGTACACCGACGAGGAGGCCTTCGACCGCGACCTGGCCCGGCGGATGCCGCTGGGCGACCTGGTGGCCGACATCACCTGCCCGGTGCTGTACGGGATCGGCGAGTTCGACGAGCTCACCGACCTCGGCCAGGCGCTGGAGAGCTTCGAACGCGTCCGGGCGCCGAAGGAGCTGCGGGTCTACGAGGACGAGTTCCACCCGCTCGGGGGAGTGGCGGCCGAGGCCTTCCGGTTCGGGGCGGAGTGGCTGCAGCGGGCCCTCGCCGGCGAGTTCGCCGATCCCGGACGGGACGTGCGCCACTACGTCCACCGCGACGGCCGCACCACCGACGGCAGCGCCGACCCCACCTGGTGGCTCGGCGGCGCCCCGACCGCGCTCACCGACATCCGGCACGCCCGGGCCCGTCGGGGCTGAGCCCCGCGGACGCCGCCGCCACGGGGTGTCGCACGGGGTGCCGGCGCTCGCGCGCCGGCACCCCCGCCGGGCGGGCGGCCCGTGACGGCGGCGCTCGACCGTGCCCGGCGTGGGTCGCCCCCGCGCCCGGATCCGGCGCGGCCCAGGCATGAACGCCCGGTACGGGGGCACACGGTGGGCGTTCCGGGAAGTCGAGAGCGAACGAGGGAGAAGACCATGACGATCCTGTGGGCCCTGGTCGCGGGTCTGGTGATCGGCCTGTTGGCGAAGCTCGTGCTGCCGGGCCGTCAGCCCGTACCCCTGTGGCTGACCGTCCTCGCCGGTGCGGCGGGTGCTCTGCTGGGCAACGCCGCGGCCTCCTGCCTCGGTGTGCGGCACACCGGCGGCATCGACTGGATCCGGCACCTGCTACAGGTCGGCGTGGCCGCGCTGCTGATCGCGCTGGTCTCGCCCGCCTACGCGCGCCGGCGGCACTGAGAGCCGAACCGGGAGGAGTAAAGGATCTGGCCGTCGAAGGTCAACTTCGAGTCGCAAGGAAGTTTTGACCCGCCGCGCGTGCCGCGGCCGCCACAGCCCCGGTCCCCGCTCCTGCCCGGGCCGTCGCCATCTGCCGGGCCCCGGGTCCGGTCGGGAGCCGCCGCTCCGGTTCCCGGCGGGCCCGAATCCCCCGTGACACGGGCCCGGGAGGCGCGCGCCCCTCCCGTGCCCGTACGGCCACCGCGTCAGCCCGCTCGCCGTGCGGCCGGCGGTGTCACGGGCCCGCTCCCGGCGCACGCGCGGCCGGGGGCGCGGGGCCCGCCGTCAGTCCTGGGGGTCGTCGGTGAGGTAGGTGCGGTAGGCGGCCGCCACGTTGTCCAGGTAGCGGAGGGCTCCGGCGCGTTCCTGCGCGTTCAGGTCCTGCGTGGCCCGGTGCAGCAGCCCGAGCAGGGGAGCGAGCTCGGCCATCACGTGGTCGAAGCCGCTGCGCGTGACGTCCAGAACCTGCCGGCGCCCGTCGCGCGGGTGCGGGCCGCGGGTCACGTGGCCCTCCGCGACGAGGCGGTTGACCGACTGGGTGCCGGCGGCGCTGGTGACGCCGAGGCGCCGGGAGAGTTCGACCGGGCCGATCGGCTCACCGGCTCCCTGCGCCATGACGACGTGCTCGACCGCCTCGACGTTCGTCAGTGGCATGCCGAGCCGCTCGGCGAGTGCCGCACGGGCCAGTTGGGTGAGGGTCAGGACCTCGCGCAGCGCCTCCGAGAGATCGTCCTTCGGCGGTGCTCCGGCCCGCGCGGCACGCGCGGTGCGGGAATCCGATTCCGGGTCGGGTCCGAATGCTCGATGTTGCGCCATGGGGCCAAGTCTGGCACGGTGGAAATCGCTAAGTTACTTAATGACTTTAGAGGGTGCGTGTCCCGTGTCCCCACATCCGAGCGCCGGTCAGCGGCGGACCTCACCCGATCGCGCCGCCATCGGCGCGGGCCCGGGACGGCCGAAGCGGCCCCGCGCGATGGCCTGGCTGGTCCTTCTCCTCACCCTCGTCGGCTTGGGCGCGGCCTTCGCGTTCGGACCCGCCGGTGCCACCACCACCAAGGCCACCGGCACCGGGCTGCCCAGTTCCTCGCAGTCCGCGCGCGTCGCCGAGATCGTCAGGACGTTCCCCTCCGGCGCGGTGGTCCCGGCGGTCGTCGTCTACAGCAACAGCGACGGCAGCGTGCTCACCCCGCACCAGCAGGCCGTCATCGCCGAGCGCGTCGCACCGCTCGCCGCCCTGGGAACGGCCCCCGCCGCGGCTCGGCCCGATACCGTCCAGGACAAGGTCGTCAGCATCGCCGTCCTGCTTCCATCCGGCGCGGGCGACACGGAGAACAGTGCCGCCGTCGACCGGATCCGCCGTACCGCCTCCGAGAACCTGCCCGAGCCCCTGCGCGCGCAAGTGACCGGCCCGCCCGCCATCCGCGCCGACATCGGCAAGGTGTTCGAAGGCGCCGACACGAACCTCCTCATCGCCACTGCCTCGGTCGTGGCCGTCCTGCTGCTCATCACCTACCGCAGCCCGATCCTGCTGTTCGTCCCGTTGCTG
Source organism: Kitasatospora sp. NPDC054795 (assembly GCF_053611565.1). Taxonomy (NCBI): domain Bacteria; kingdom Bacillati; phylum Actinomycetota; class Actinomycetes; order Kitasatosporales; family Streptomycetaceae; genus Kitasatospora; species Kitasatospora sp. NPDC054795. The sequence continues at coordinate 25,561 of NZ_JBSHAP010000098.1, read as the reverse complement.
GTCGTCGGCGCCGGTGACCGCCTGGCGGGCGTCCTGGTCGGCGTCCTCGCCCCGCACGCGGGCGTCCAGGTCGACGCCTCGGCCGCCGGCATCCTGTCCGTCCTGGTCTTCGGCGCGGGCACCGACTACGCCCTGCTGCTCGTCTCCCGCTACCGCGACGAACTCCACCTCACCCACGACCGCTTCACCGCCATGGCCCGGGCCTGGCGAGGCACCGCCCCTGCGGTACTGGCCAGTGGCACCACCGTCGTGCTGAGCCTGCTCACCCTGCTGGCCGCCGAACTGACGGGCAACCGCGGCCTGGGCTTCGCCGGCGCCGTCGGCATCCTCACCGCCATGCTGTTCGGCCTCGTCGTCCTGCCCGCCGCCCTCGTCCTGCCGGGACGCCGGGTCTTCTGGCCGTTCGTGCCCACCGTCGGCGGCCCGGTCACCGCCGACCGCCACGGCCTGTGGTCGCGCGTCGGAACGGCCGTCGCCGCTCGCCCCGCCCAGGTCGCCGTCGCCGGCACCGCCGTCCTGCTCCTGCTCGCCTCCGGCACCCTCGGCCTGCGCACCGGCCTCGCGCAGGCCGACTCCTTCCGCACCACCCCGGAGGCCGTCCTCGGCCAGCGCACCCTCGCCGCCGTCCAACCGGCCGGTGCCGCCGACCCGCTCACCCTCGTGTCCACCGCCGCGACCGGCGATGCCGTCGCCGACGCCGCCCGCCGGGTGCCGGGCGTCGCCTCCGTCACCCCCACCGCCCGCACCGACCGCTACGCCCGCGCCGACGTCGTCCTCACCGCCGCACCGGGAACCAAGGAGTCCGACCGGGCGATCCAGGCCCTGCGCACGCGCGTCGCGCGGGTCTCCGGCGCTGAAGCGGGGATCGGCGGAGCCACAGCGGAGACCTACGACACCGCCCGGGCGAACGCCCACGACACCCGCGTCGTCGTGCCGCTCGTCCTGGCCATCGTCCTCCTCGTCCTCATCGCCCTCCTGCGTGCCCTGATCGCCCCCGTACTCCTGGTCGCAACCGTCATCACGTCCTACTTCGCCGCGCTCGGCGCCGGCCGGCTGCTCTTCCGCACCGTCTACGACTTCCCGGCCGTGGACACCAACGTCCCCCTGCTCTCCTTCCTGTTCCTCGTCGCACTCGGCGTCGACTACAACATCTTCCTCATCGCCCGCACCCGCGAGGACACCGTCGCCGGACACGACACTCGCCGTGCGGTCCTTCGCGCCCTCGCGTCCACCGGTGGCGTCATCACCAGCGCGGGAATCCTGCTCGCCGCCGTCTTCGCCGTCCTGGGCGTCCTACCGCTGATCACGCTCACCCAGATCGGAGTCATCGTCGGCATCGGTGTCCTCCTCGACACCCTGCTGGTCCGCACCGTTCTCGTCCCCGCGCTCGTCCTGCTCACCGGTCACCGTTTCTGGTGGCCCGGCAGGCCCGGCGCCGATCTCGTCGATGCCGGCGCGGACGCCGCTGCCGGAGCGGCCGCCGACGGTCCCGGCCGGCCGGTGTCCCGGTAGCACGGACCGCTCCGCCCGCACGGGGGCGCCGTCGACCTCCCCGAACAGGCGCTCCCCGACCGAAGCCCGATCACCGGCCCCGATCCGCACCGTGCCCGGTCGCCGGAGGCAACCAATCCGAGTCGGATCCGGTTCCGAAGATCCGGTGCAACGACAATGCGGGCCGCGTTCCGGCCCCGTCGGGAGGGACTTCTCGTGACCATGTTTGGCACCGTCTCCGCCACCCGGGCCGCCGCCGCGGACGGCGGTGCGCGACCGCGCAGGGTGGCGGTGGTGGGATCCGGCGTCGCCGGACTCACCGCGGCGTACGAGCTGTCCCGGGCCGGGGTGGAGGTCGAGCTGTTCGAGGCCGACGGGCGCCTGGGCGGCCACGCCCACACCCAGGCGGCGACCGCACCGGACGGCCGGGAACTGGCGCTGGACACCGGGTTCCTGGTCCACAACGAGCGGACCTACCCCCATCTGGTGCGGCTGTTCGGCGAACTCGGCATCCGCACCCAGGACAGCGAGATGACCATGTCCGTGCGCTGCGACGGGTGCGGCCTGGAGTACGCGGGCGCGAAGGGACCGGTCGGTCTGTTCGCCAGACCCGACGCCCTGGTCCGCGGCCGATACCTGCGCATGCTCGCCGAAGTGCCGCGTTTCCACCGGCTCGCCCGCCGCCTGCTGGCCGACCCGGAAGCGGGTGACCCGACCCTGCGTGACTTCCTCGCCGCCGAGGAGTTCTCGCCGTACTTCGTGAGCCACTTCACGACCCCCGTGGTCTCCGCCGTGTGGTCGTGCTCCCCCGACCTCGCGGGCGACTACCCCGCTCGCTACCTGTTCGCGTTCCTCGACAACCACGGCATGCTCTCCGTGACCGGATCGCCGACCTGGCGCACCGTCCTCGGCGGCTCGCGCACCTACGTCGAGAAGATCGCCGAGCGGCTGACCGCCGTCCACCGCTCCACTCCTGTACGAGCGGTACGCCGGCACCCCGACGGCGTGACCGTGGTCTCGGGGAACGGACACCGCACCGAGGCCGACGCCGTGGTCGTCGCCACCCACGCCGACCAGGCGCTGCAACTGCTCGCGGACCCGACCGACACCGAACTCGAAGTCCTCGGGTCCTTCACGTACTCGCGCAATCCGACGGTGCTGCACCGTGACCCGTCGGTCCTGCCCGTCGCGCGGTCGGCGCGCGGGTCGTGGAACTACCGGATGCCGGACTGCACCGCGGCCTCCGACCAGGTGCGGGTCAGTTACCACCTCAACCGGCTGCTGCGGTTGGACACCGTGGAGGACTACCTGGTCACGCTCAACGGGGACCGGCAGCGGCCGATCCCCGAGGAACTCGTGGTCTCCCGCACCGTCTACGAGCACCCATTGTACACCGCGCGCACGGTCGCCGCGCAGCGCCGACTGCCCGAACTCACCACGGCCCGCACCGCGTTCGCCGGTGCCTACCACGGCTGGGGCTTCCACGAGGACGGTTGCCGCTCCGGTGTCGAGGCGGCACGCACCCTGTTGGGGGTGGGCGCCCCGTGACCACCCTGCCCGGCCCGTGGGGTGCCGTCCTCTACGACACCCTCACCACCCACGTGCGCACCACACCCCGGAGACGGCCGTTCCGGCACCGCGGATACCTGTGGCTGGTGAACCTCGACCGCCTGCCGGCCCTTCCACGGCCACTGCGGCCGCTGGCCCGGTTCCTGCCGCACGACCACGCCCTGGACCCGGCCGACGAGACGCTGACGATCCGCCAGGACCTGGAGGGCTACCTCGCGGGCCGCGGCGTCCGGCTCGGCGACGGGCAGGTGCTGATGCTGACCCAGGCCCGCTCCCTCGGGTACGTGTTCAACCCGCTGACGGTGTACTGGTGCCGCGACGAGAAGGGCCGGCCGCTGTGCACGGTCGCCGAGGTTCACAACACCTACGGCGGCCGGCACCGCTACCTGCTGCCTCCCGACCCCGAAGGCCGCGGCGAGACCCCGAAGGACTTCCGCGTCTCCCCCTTCTTCCCCGTCGACGGCCGCTACCGGATGGTCCTGCCGGAGCCGGGCCGGAGGCTCCACCTGGCCGTCCGCCTGGAACGCCGGGGCGGTCCCGCCTTCACCGCCACCGTCCGCGGCACCGGGCGACCGGCCGGCCCCGTTGTGCTGCTGCGCGCCGCGCTCACCCACCCGTTCGCCACCTGGGCCGTCAGCCTGCACATCCGCTACCGGGGCATCCGCCTGTGGCTCGGCGGACTGCCCGTCCACCCACGTCCGACCACCGGCCCGTCCCGGCCCGCCGCGCCCACCGAAGAGGTGCCCACCCCATGACCACCACGCTTCCCCCGACACGGCCGGCGCCCGTCGTCGACCCCGCCCGCTGGCCGGACGTCGCCCGGGTGCCGAACGCGCCGCTGCGCGCGGCCGTCGCCGAACGCCTGCTGCGCCGGATCGCTTCGCGGCGCGGCCTGCGCGTCGAACTTCCCGGCGGCCGAACCCTGCGGCCGGCCCCGGCCGGCGCCCCCGTTCTCCGGCTGAACCGACCGCGGGCCTTCCTCCACCGCGTCGGTGAGAGCGGTCTGATCGGCTTCGGCGAGTCCTACCAGGCCGGTGACTGGGACACCCCCGACCTGGTGGCCCTCCTCACCGAGCTGGCCACCGCCCCGGAAACCCTGGTGCCGGCCGGTGCGCAGTGGCTGCGCCGGTTCTACGTCAGGCGTCCACCCGGGGAGGAACTGTCCACCGCGGCGAACGCGCGGCGCAACGTCCAACGGCACTACGACCTGTCCAACGACCTGTTCGCCCTGTTCCTCGATTCGACGATGACCTACTCCTCCGCCCTCTTCCCGACCGGGCCCGGCCACGGACCCGTCGCGACGTGGGGCGGCCTGCCCGATGCGCAGCGCCGCAAGATCGACCGGCTGCTCGACCTGGCCCGGGTCGGTGCCGGCACCCGGCTGCTGGAGATCGGCACCGGGTGGGGCGAACTCGCCCTGCGCGCCGCGGCCCGCGGTGCCCGCGTCGTCAGCCTGACCCTCTCCGAGGAACAGTTCGTCCTCGCCCGTCGGAGGATCGCCGACGCCGGGCAGGCAGGCCGGGCGGAGGTCCGGCTGTGCGACTACCGCGCCGCCGGGGGCGAGTACGACGCCGTGGTCAGCGTGGAGATGATCGAGGCCGTGGGGCGGCCCTTCTGGCAGGAGTACTTCGCCGTCCTCGACCGGGTCCTGGCGCCCGGCGGGCGGGTCGCGCTCCAGGCGATCACCATGCCGCACGACCGGATGCTGGCCAGCAGCAGCACCTACACCTGGATCCTCAAGTACGTCTTCCCCGGCGGCCTCATTCCGTCCCTGCGGGCGATCGAGGAGACGGCCGCCCGCCACACCCGGCTCCGGGTGACCGGCGCCGACGCCTACGGGCCGCACTATGCGGAGACCCTGCGCCTGTGGCGCGAACGCTTCACCGAACGCTCGGCACAGGTTGCGGCCCTCGGCTTCGACGAGGTGTTCCGGCGCATGTGGGAGCTCTACCTCGCCCACTCCGAGGCCGGGTTCCGCACCGGCTACCTCGACATCCAGCAGGTGCTGCTCACCCGCGAGGAGACGACGGCATGAACGCCGCAGCCCCGGTCGAGGACACCGGGTTCGAGGTCGTCCGGCGTGAAGGGACGCGCGAGCAGCACGCCCGCGCCATCCACGCCCGGCCCGCCGCCCGGCCGGCCCGCGGGTACGGGACACGGCCGTGAACGCCACTGCCTTCGCCCTCGGTCTGGCGGTGAACGCCGCCGTCGCGCTCGCCGTCCTGCTCGCCGCGTTCGCCGTCGGGGTGCGCACCGGGCGCCACCGCGGCGTGGACGTCGCCTGGGGACTCGCCTTCACCGCCGTTGCGCTCAGCGGCTACGCACTGTCCGACGGCCACGGCGACCCCGGACGCCGCCTGCTGGCCGCTGTGCTCGTCACCGTCTGGGGTCTGCGGCTGTCGGCCCACATCTGGTGGCGTTCCCGGGGCGCGCCCGAGGACCCGCGCTACGCGCGGATGCTCTCCCGTGCCCCCGAAGGCCCGCCCCGCACCCGGTACGCGCTGCGCATGGTCTACCTGCTCCAGGCCGCCCTCGTGTGGTTCGTGTCCCTGCCGGTCCAGGCCGCGCAGTACGTCCCCCACCCGCCCGGCGTGCTCGCCTGGGCGGGCACCGCGCTGTGGGCGGTCGGCCTGTTCTTCGAGGCGGTGGGGGACTGGCAGCTCGCCCGTTTCAAGGCCGACCCCACCAACCGCGGCCGGATCATGGAGCAGGGCCTGTGGCGCTGGACGCGCCACCCGAACTACTTCGGCGATGCCTGTGTCTGGTGGGGCCTGTTCCTGCTCGGCGCCGACACCCCGGTCGGCTGGGCCTTCGTCCTCAGCCCGGTCGTGATGACCTGGCTCCTCGCGTTCGGCAGCGGCAAACCGGTGCTGGAGCGGCAGATGGGCGCGCAGCGGCCCGGGTGGGCCGACTACGCCGCGCGCACCAGCGGCTTCCTGCCCCTGCCGCCGCGCCGACACCGGTGGCACTGATCGCCTCGGTGCTCTGCCACAGGCCCGCGGAGGACAGGTGGGCGAGGGTGATGGAACCGTCGGCGGCGACGTAGCCGACGGCGGTGCCGGCCGCGTTCCCGCGCGGACAGGTGAGAGGTGCCTGCCCTCCACCGCTTCGGACCACCGCGGGCGGCGGCCCGGGCCACCGTTCGACCCCTCGCCGGGCAGCGGGCGGAAGGCCTCGCAGGGCGCCTCGCACCGGGCGAACGTCATGATTGGCGGGAAGGGGCACGGAGACGGCGCCCCGCGCCCGCACGGCCCCCGGTCACGGCGGCTGTGGAGGCACGGCCGAGGGCCCGGTACTAGGCTGAAAGCCGAGGCGGCGTCCGGCCGAGGATGGTGCCACTGCCTCGGAACTCCTCTCAGCCGTCGGACGACGGGAGACCGGCATGAACGACCGCGTCGAAAGCTGATCCGGGCCGATGCGCGCAGCGGACGGCCATGACGCCGCGGGTGCGGACCCGCGCGGACCCGGGCAGGAGCGGCCGCCCCGGGGCGGCCTGCGCTCGCGGCTGCGGGTGCGCAGCGTCGCCGGCCAGGTGTTCGTGTGTCTGCTGGTCGTGGTGGCGCTGCTGGTCGGAGCCGCGCTGACGACGCTCGTCCTGCAGGCCCGGAGCTACGCCACGGGCGTGGCCGCGGGCCGTACCCGTGCCGCGGCCGTCGCCCTGGCGCAGGCCCCCGGTGTGGTGAGCGCGATGGACGGCCCCGATCCGACCGCGGTGCTGCAGCCGCTGGCCGACAAGATCGTGATGCAGGGCGGCTTCGACTACGTCGTGTTCGCCAACCCGGAGGGGATCCGCTACACGGCCCAGACCCCCGAACTGATCGGGAAGCATGTGATCGGCCCGTTCGCGCGCTCCCTCATGGGGCCGACCACCGACAGCTTCGAGACGCCCGTCGGGCGGGTGGTGGAGTCCGGAGCGCCGGTCACCCGACCGGACGGCTCGCTCGCCGGAGCGGTCGGGGTCGGAATCACCGTCGCGCACGTGGGCACGGCGGTGACCCGGCAGCTGCCGCTGCTGTTCGGCGGCGCGGCGGTCGCGCTCGCCGTCGGCATGGGCGGGGCGCTGCTGGTGCGGCGGCGGCTGCGGCGCCAGACGCACGGCCTGGGCCCGGCCGAGATGACGCGGATGTACGAGCACCACGACGCGGTGCTGCACGCGGTCCGTGAGGGCGTGCTGATCGTCGGCGGGGACGGACGGGTCCTGCTGGCGAACGACGAGGCCCGGCGACTGCTGGAGCTGCCGCCCCGGATGGAAGGGCGGCCGGTCGACGAACTCGGGCTCGACCCAGGACTGGCCGGGCTGCTGGCCTCCGGGCGCACCGCGACCGACGAGGTGCACCGGGCCGGGGACCGGCTGCTCGCCGTCAACAACCGCCCTACCGCACCGTACGGCGGCGGGTCCGGCAGTGTCGCGACTGTCCGGGACACCACCGACCTGCGGGCGCTGGCCGGGCAGGCCGAGGCGGCCCGGGCCCGGCTGCAGCTGCTCTACGACGCGGGGCTGCGCGTCGGCACCACCCTGGACGTGACAAGGACCGCGCAGGAGCTGGCCGACGTGGTCGTTCCGCGGTTCGCGGACTTCACGACGGTCGACCTCGCCGAGCCCGTGCTGCGCGGCGAGGAGCTGTACCCGGACCTCGGCATCGAGCACAGCCCGCGACTCCACCGCGCGGCCACCGGTGGCCGCGGCGAGGACTGGCCGTTCATGCCCGTGGGCACGGAGCTCAGCCCGCTCCCCGGCGCCCCGCACGAGACCGTCCTGAAGACCGGGCCCGCCGCGCTGGCCGACGACCTGCGCCATGAGCAGGCCCGGCGGGCGGACGCCCCGGAGGCCGCCGACCTGGTGCTCCCGTACGGGACGCACTCGCTGATCACCTCGCCGCTGCGGGCGCGCGGCCTGACCCTGGGCACGGTCAACTTCTGGCGGGCCGGTGAATCCGCGCCGTTCGACGACGAGGACCTCTCGGTCGTCGAGGAACTGGTGGCCCGCACGGCGATCTGCGTGGACAACGCCCGCCGCTACACCCGTGAGCACAGGATGGCCGAGACCCTGCAGCGCAGCCTGCTGCCCCGGGGGCTGCCCGAGCAGAGCGCCATGGAGGTGGCCTACCGCTACCTGCCCGCGCTGCGCGGGGTCGGCGGGGACTGGTTCGACGTCATCCCGCTGCCCGGCTTCCGGGTGGCCCTGGTCGTCGGCGACGTCGTCGGCCACGGCCTGCACGCCGCCGCCACCATGGGCCGGCTGCGCACCGCCGTGCTCAACTTCTCCGCCCTCGACCTGCCCCCGGACGAACTGATCGCCCGCCTCGACGAGCTGGTCACCCGACTCGACCAGGACGGCGAGACCGGGGCGGCGGAGGAGGGCAGGAACGCGCCCGTCACCGGGGCGACCTGCCTGTACGCGATCTACGATCCGGTCTCCGGCCAGTGCAGCATGGCGCGGGCGGGGCACCCTCCGCCCGCGCTGGTCCACCCCGACGGCGGTGTGGAGTTCGCCGACCTGCCGGCCGGCCCGCCGCTCGGCGTGGGCGGACTGCCCTTCGAGACCACCGAGCTGCGGCTGGAACCCGGAACCGCGCTCGTCCTCTACACCGACGGGCTGGTCGAGAACCGCGACCGCGACCTGGGCACCGGGCTCGACGAGCTGCGCCGGTCGCTGACCGGCGCCCAGGACCACCGGTCCCCGGAGGACACCTGCCGGGCGGTGTTCGACGCGCTGGTCCCACCGCGGCGCAGCGACGACATCGCCCTCCTCGTCGCGCGCACCCGGCTGCTCGATCCGGACCGGGTGGCCGTCTGGGACGTGCCGCTCGACTTCGCCGCCGTGTCCCGCGTCCGCAACGAGTGCGTCGAGCGGCTGACGGCCTGGGGACTGGAGGAGCTGACCTTCACGGCCGAGCTGATCCTCAGCGAGCTGATCACCAATGCCATCCGCTACGGCGCCGAGCCGATCCGGGTGCGGCTGCTGAAGGACAGCAGCCTGGTCTGCGAGGTCTCCGACGGCAGCAGTACCGCCCCCCACCTGCGCTACGCCGCCACCACGGACGAGGGCGGCCGGGGCCTGTTCCTGGTGGCGCAGCTGGCCGAGCGGTGGGGCACCAGGTACACGGCCCGGGGCAAGGTCATCTGGTCCGAGCAGCCCCTGACCGCGCCCGAGTACCGGTTCGAGGCGCTGTTGGCGTGACACCGGGAGCGGTGCGCGTCGGACGGTTCCGGTGCCGTCCGTGCACGCAGAACTGTTCGGGTGTCGTCCGTGGGTGCAGGACTGTTCGGGTGCCGTCCGCTCAGGAGGCCGAGGTCAGTCCTGCCGAGGCGCCGCCGCGGCTCAGCACGACCGTCCGGATGTGCTCCAGGGCCCGGGCGTAGTCGCCGCGGCCGGGGGCGTGGTGGACGGCCTCGGTCAGGTCGAGGACCCGGTAGGGCGGACCGAGGTCCGTCAGCTGCGGGACGAACTCGGCCTTGGCGACGGCCCATCGTTGCCCGGGCCGGGCGGGCGGCGAGAAGGTGAACCGGGCGATCGAGCTCCAGTTTCCGCGCGGGTCCTCGGCGCCGGTGTAGTTGAACATGTGTCCGGCGAGCTGGTCGCCCAGGCCGTAGACCGTCCAGGTGTCGCCGATCTTCTCGTACGCCTGCGGGATGTGGGCGTGGGTGCCGAGGATCAGATCGATGTCGGGCCGGCCGGGGCTCTGCTCGGCGGCCAGGTCGCGGGCGAGTGCGAGCTGCTGGTCGTTCGGGGCGTCCTGCCACTCGGTGCCCCAGTGGAGGCTGACCACGACGATGTCCGCCCCCTGCTCCCGGACGGTCCTGGCGTCGGTGAGGATCCGCTCCCGGTCGATGAGGTTGACCGCCCAGGGCTGCCCCTGCGGCAGCGGGATGCCGTTGGTGCCGTAGGTGTAGGCGAGCTGGGCCACCGTGGCGCCGCCTGCCGTGAGCAGCGCGGGGCTGCCCGCCTCGTCGGCGCCGCGGGCGGAGCCCGTGTGTTTGAGGCCGACGGCGTCCATGGCGTCGAGCGTGCGCCGGATGCCGGCGGGTCCGTCGTCGAGTGTGTGGTTGGAGGCGGTGTCGCAGGAGCTGTATCCGGCGTCCTTGAGCGCCCGGGCGATCTGCGGGGGCGACTTGAACGACGGGTAGCCGGTGAAGGGCCCACCGTCGGGGCCGTAGACCGTCTCCATGTGGCAGATGGCGAGATCGGCGGCACTGATGACCGGCTTGACGCCGGCGAGCATCGGGGTGAAGTCGTAGCCGTTGCCCCCGGCGTCCTCCGCGGCCTGCCGGATGATCTCGGTGTGCGGCAGGACGTCCCCCGTCGCGACCAGGGTGAACGCCCGTGGCCCCGGCGGGGTCGGCGTGGCCGCGGTGCCTGGATCGCGCAGCGGCGACGGCGCGGTCTGCCGGGCCTGCGGTGCCCCGCACCCCGTGAGGGCGAGCAGCAGGGCGGTGGCGGCGGTGAGAAACTCTCGGCACGTAAATCGCATCGTCGGACCGTCCCGTCATCGGCGGGTATGACGGTCCGACTATGCGAGCAATCGACCGGCCGATGCGGAACCCGCGCTCTGAGATCACCCGACGGAACTCAACGAGGCCGTATCCCGGGGGACCGGCTCCAGCGGCGGGGCGGTGTGCTGGCGGGCGCCCGGGGTGGTGACTCAGTCGGTGCGGTGGCTCAGTCGGTGCGGGCCAGGCCCTCGGCGAGGGGGCCGAACAGCAGGCCCCAGTTGCCGGGGAGGGCGGCGATCGCGGCGGTGAGATGGCCGCGGACGACCGTCCACTCGTCGGGACGGTGAAGCGGGCCGTGGGCGATGACGGTCTCCAGGCAGTGGTCGACGGTGTCGGTGAAGTCGTCGTCCTGCGGTCCGGCGTGGCCCAGGCGCCCGCAGGCCCGGTCGACGTCGGCGGGCAGGCCGGTCGCCACGTCGAGGTCGGTGACGGCGTCGAGGAGGTAGAGCAGATGGCCGCCCGGCTCCGGGAGCTCGGTGCGCAGGCCGTCGGTGGTGAACGTCCGGTCGGCGTTGTCGCCGACCAGGTCGGAGCCGTCGACGGCGTCGGCGACCAGTACGGCCCAGTACGCCGGATCGTGGGGGCCGTCGGTCTGGAGCAGGTGGGCGGCGGCGAACGCGGCCATGGCGTCCGGGTCCTCGATGAGGGGCGAGACGACCAGGTCGATGCGGTGGTCGAAGCCGAAGAAGTGGCGGCGCCCGTTGAGCGTGAGCGACTCGACGGCGGCGACGTGGCCGACCCGTCCGGGCAACGGCTCGTACCGGGTGGCGGATTCGGTGTTCATGGGGAGGACCGTAGCGGGGGGCACCGACATCGGCGGGCGTGAACGGGCGGGCGTGAACGGGCCGGTGTGCGGGCGGCGCAGGGCCCGCACACCCGCCCGTCGGACGGTCAGAGGACGACGGCCTTCAGGTAGCTGGTCTCGCCGCGCGAACCGGCCAGGTAGAGGGTGTGCCCGTCGGGGCCGAGGGCGGTGGCGCCCACGCCGTCGAGGCCGAAGCCGGTGAGGTTGGCGTCGGGGAGGGCGGTGTTGGTGGCGGTGTCGTAGACCAGGACGGTGGCGGAGGGCTTCCAGCCGTCCTTGAGGACGAACAGGCGGCTGCCGTCCGGGGAGACCGACACCAGGTGGGTGTCGGCGGAGGTGGCCGGGCCGCCGAGGGTGAAGGCGGTGCGGGAGGTGTCGGTGAAGGGGTTCAGCTCGTAGCCGGAGCCCTGGGCGGAGCGGCTGCCGAGGGCGTAGAGGCGGGTGCCCTCGCGGGAGGCGGTGACCTCGGTCGCGGCGGCGAGCGGCTGGACGGTGCCGGTGACGGTCGGGACGGGAGTGGTCAGGTCGAGGCGGACGACGCCCGCGCCGGTGGCGACGTAGGCGGCGGCGCCGCCGTTGTGGAGGGCGATCCCGTCGACGTCCGGGTCGCCGAGCGTGACGGCGCCGGTGAAGGAGCGGGTGACGATGTCGAAGACCAGCACCCGGCCGGGGCCGGAGGAACCCTGCTGGGTGACGAACACCCGGGACCCGTCGGCGCTGACGGCGATCGCGCGCGGGCCGTCGACGGGCGTGCGGGAGAGCACGGTGCCGGTGGCGAGGTCGACGGTGAGCAGGTGGTCGGCGGCGAGGACGTAGATCCGGTTGCCGTCGGGGCTGAGGGCGGGCCGGCCGAGGGGGCCGTCCTGGCTGAGCGGGGTCTGGGCCAGGACCGTGCCGGTGCGGGTGTCGATGGTGCGCAGGAAGCCGGGGTGGTCGGCGCCGACGTGGTCCTCGGCGGTGACGTAGGCGCGGTTGCCGTCGGCACTGACGGCGATGCCGAACGCCCGCCACCCGACGGCGGTGTCGGCTGTGCCGGCGGTGGCGGCGCCGGCGCCGGCCGGAACGGCGCACAGGAGTGCAGTGGACGCCGCGAGGGCGATGGTCCAACGAGCCTTGACCGTAAGCGAGTTCACAGATCTCTCCCCGGACGGTGGCCGCGCGTTGTGCGAGGCGTGGACACGCTACGAGGAGGAGCGGGGTGGATGGAGAAGGTGTGAAGGAGTTGACCGGATCGGCATTGGTCTAGTCCAAAATTCGCGGGCGCGCGGTCAACGGGGTGGTCGCGTGCTGCGGCACCCGGTCGCGGTGCATGGCGGGCGGGCCAGGAGTCGGGTGTCGAAAACTGTCGCCGCCGACGAACGCACAGCGTCTACGGTCGGGCGCGGGACGCTTCCGTCCCTGTTCCCCACACGATCCGGAGGTCGGCCCATGCCGCGCTTTGTCACAACGGACGACGTCACGTTGCACTACTACGACGAGGGCGAGGGCCGTCCGGTCGTCCTGGTCTCGGGCTACGGGCAGCCCGCCGACGACTGGGCGCTGCAGTGGGGCGCGCTGCGCGGGGCCGGGGGCCGGGTGGTCTCGCCGGACCGCCGCTGGGCGGGCGGCTCGGACCGGCCGCCGCACGATCTGCGGATGTCGCGCGGCGGCAAGGACGTGCAGGAGCTGCTGGCGCACCTGGACCTGGACGGCGTGCTGCTGGTCGGCCAGTCGATGGGCGCCAGCCACGCCTGGGCGTACGCGAGCCTCTTCGGGTGCGAGCGGCTGGCCGGGATCGTCTCGATCGACCAGAGCCCGAAGATGGTCAACGAACCGGGCTGGGACCACGGCTTCTACGGGCTGACGATGGAGAACCTCGGGACCTTCTTCCTCGATCCCGTGAACGTCCTCGGCACCGGGCGCGGCCGGGCCTGGCAGAGCGAGGAGGAGGTCGACGCGAAGATCCGTGCGGCCGGGGGCAGGGGCGCGGTACGGGACATCACGCCGGACACCTTCCCGCTGATGTTCGACCACGCGTGCCAGGACTGGCGGGACGTCGTCTCCCGGATCACCGTCCCCGCGCTGATCGTCGCGGGGGAGCAGAGCCAGTTCTGGCCCGCCGAGCACGCGCACGCCACCGCTGCCCTCAGCCCGCTCGCCCGGGCCGCCGTCGTGCCGGGGGCGGGGCACCCGGCCCACGTGGACGAGCCGGAGGCGGTCAACAAGCTGCTGGTGGAGTTCGCGGAATCGCTGCGCTGACAGCGGCAGTGCGGGCAGACGTCGGGGCCCGGTCCGGTGAGCACCGGACCGGGCCCTGGCGTTCGGACTCTGTCCACGCCGACAATCCTCACCGACGAGGGCTGTGCGGCGAAACACGGGCCCAGGGTCTCCCACCCGGCAGGGACAGGGTGACGATCCCGCTACGTCACCGCCACTGTCAGGATCGCCCCTACCTCTGGCACAGCGCCCTGATCAGCGTGGTCGTCCGGGTCCGCTGGAACCGAACCCGGGTGCCGCCGGGGATCCGGTTGCCTCTTCGAGCCGTCCGATCCGGCCGCGACCGGCCGCCGGGCCGTCCGGGCTTGCCGCACAGCGCGTGTCACTGGTTGTTCTGCAGGTGCGGGTGCTCGGAGGAGGTCGTGCACACGTACACCTGAAGGCTTCCGCTGCGGCCGATGCCGAGCTGGGTGGCAGTGGCCGGGCCGAGGGAGTGCGGGCCGGTGTAGCCGGACTCCTCCTCCGGTCGCCAGCTTCCGCTGCCGCCGTCCCACTCGTTGCCGTTGAGGGTCAGCAGCGGGCGCAGGGCGGAGCCGCACTCGGCACAGGCCATCGGGTGGCCCGGGTCGGAGAAGCTCCACGGGGCGTGGCCGCCCGCCTTGCAGCCCGGGGCGACGGCGAGGTCGTACTGGTAGACGAGGTCGTGCCGGTCCTCCCACGCGTGGATCCGTTCCCTCAGTTCCTTCGGCAGTTCGTGCGGGGCCGGGTACTCGGTGGCCGTCTCGGGGTGCAGGACGCACGCCGAGGGGAGGTATTCCTCGTTGCCGATCACCGATGGCTGCGGGGCCGTGTCGAGCGGGTCGGTCACCTCGGCGGCGGCCCGCCAGCGCAGTTCGGTACGGGGCAGGCAGTCCTCGTCGTCGTGGTCGAACGGGCACCAGAGCACCTGCAGCAGGTCGGTGCCGTCCGGGCACGGCAGACCGGGGACGTCGGCGGCGTACAGCTGGGCCACCGGCACCATCGGGACCGGTCCGCTCTGGGCGATCTCCGAGCCCCGGTGGACGCGCTCCACCGTCGCGCGCTCCTCCGGGCTCAGCGGGTCGCCCCCGCCGGTGTCTTGCCGGCGCCACATCTCGGCGATGATCCGGCGTTTCAGCCGTACGTCCTCGGGGGTGGCGCCGAACTGCGAGGGGCCACCGTGCTCCGGGCAGGTGGGCCACGGCTCCCGCCCGGGCCAGAGCAGGGGCCCGCCGATCGAACTCTCCGCCGCGGTCGGTTCGCCGGCACGGGGGTGAAGTCGTACGACGGTGCGGGCCATCGGCGCGAGTTCGGGGAAGTGCGCGGTCACGTCGACCGGGCGGGGCGGGGTGGTGCGGCTCATGATCAAGAGGATAGGTGAGGCCACTGACACCCCCGGGGGTGGGCCGCCCCCCGGAGCGCACTCGGTGATCGGTTCCCCTGTGTCGGAGCTCTCCCCGAGTGGGACGTCAGGTGCCCCGTTCCCGCTCTGTGACGGTCGCGTCCATTCAACTGGCCTTCGATGCCCGGTTGTTGCTGTTCACGGACGCTTCCGGGTCGCGGCGGGGGAGGCGCAGTGGGACGGACGGCATGGGCGACGGGGCGGGTGGCGGCGGTGCTGGTGCTGGGGGCCGCGGCCTGTACGGGCCGGGAACTCACGATCGTGGAATACGCCTACCTCCCCGAGGGCGGGAGCCCGAGAAATCGATCCCCTCCGCCCGGGCGCAGGTGTGCCCGGCAGGGACCGGTCCGGCCGACACCGGCTCCTGCCGCCCGGCCCGCTGGCTCGGGCGGCCGCCCGCGCTGACACCGAGTCGGCCGCCGGGCTCGGCCTGACCGCGTTGCCCGGCCCCGAGTGGGCGTTGCCCGGCCCTGACGGAGCGGCGCGCCCGGTTCTCGTGGCGCGTCCAGGTCCGCGTGGCCGGGGCCGTGGCGTGACCACCTGCCGGTGCTCACGCCACGGATCGTCATGCTCCCGACTCCGCGGGCATCAGGGCTTGATGGCGACGGCCGCGTAGAAGGAGACCTGGGCGTCGGTGACGGTCGCGGGCAGAGCGTCCGTGGCGACGTCGGTGTCGTCGCCGTGCCAGCGGTGGGCGGGGACGATGCCGGGGTCGAGGAGGTCCAGGCCGGAGAAGAAGGTGGCGAACTCGTCCTTGTGGCGCAGTCGCAGGGAGGTGCCGGCCTGGTTGTAGATCTCCTGCACCTTGGAGGCGCCGGACGGGTCGAGTTCGGCCGTGGCGTGGGAGAGGACGAGCGCGGAGCCGGACGGCAGCGGGTCCAGGAGGTGCTTGACGATGGCGTGGGCGTCGCCGAGGTCCGGGACGAAATGGAGCAGGGCCACCATCGACAGGACCACGGGCCGGGTGAGGTCGAGGGTCGCCGCTACCTGGGGAGTGGCCAGGATGGCGGCCGGGTCGTGGACATCGCCGTGGACGTAGGCGGTGCGGCCCTGGGGGGTGCTGGTCATCAGGGCGCGGGAGTGGGCCAGGACGACGGGGTCGTTGTCGGCGTAGACCACGCGGGCCGCCGGTTCCACGGCCTGGGCGACCTCGTGGAGGTTCGGCGAGGTGGGGATGCCGGTGCCGATGTCCAGCCACTGGCGCAGACCGCGCCGGGCCAGCGCCCGGGTGGCGCGGTGCATGAAGGCGCGGTTGGCGTGGACCGCGGTGCGCATGGTGGGGAAGACGGTCAGGACGCGTTCGGCCGCCTCGCGGTCGACCGCGAAGTTGTCCTTGCCGCCGAGGAAGTAGTCGTACATCCGGGCGCTGTGCGGAACGTCCTGGCGTATGTGCAGGGCGGCCGATTCATCGGATCCGAACTCGGCGGCCGTCGCCACGCTCTCGTCGGTGCTCATTCCCTGCCCCTTCATTGGTGATCATGCCAGGCCCGCCGCAGTCTAGCCAACTCGCCTGCGGCGCGCGGGAAGTCCGTCGCATCCCCCGGCCGCAGGACTGCGACGACGACCGGCCGCCGGAGCTGCCGACGGAACCGGCGCGGTCGAGCCGCCGGACCGTCCGACTTCCCGTGAAATCGCTTACTGTTACAAGGTGGTGACGTTTCGTCCACAACCCGAGTGCGGCGCGGGACGTCTTCACGGATGACAGGGCCCGAGCCGCACCGATCGTGCCTTCGGGCCGGATCCACCTTGGAAAGGACACACCGTGATCGTCTCCAAGCGGAACTCCCTGCGCCTGGCCGCCGTGACCACCCTGGCCGCGGCCTCCCTCACCGTGGCGGGCACCGCCATGGCGGCCGCCCCCGTCTCCCAGCCCGTGCCCGTCTCCCAGCCCGCGGCCGCCACCGCGCAGGCCGGCATCACCGCCAAGCCGTCGGTCTCCACCGTCCAGGCGTGGCAGCTGTTCCGCGTCACCGGTACGACCACCGGCCTCAAGGCGGGAAGCACGGTGGCCCTGCAGCAGAAGCAGCACGGCGCGTGGGTCACCCTGCCCGCCTCCGTCGCCACGACCAGCACCGGCTCCTACTCCCTCGGCGTGAAGCTCGGCATCAAGGGCCTGAACGAGCTGCGCATCATCAGCGGAAGCACTGCCTCGCCCGTGTTCACCGTCACCGTGCGCTGACCCACGGCGCACGGCCCACTCGGCATACCGCACCGGACCCGGCCCTGACGCGGGGTCCGGCGCGGCGCACGGGCCGGTAGCGGGTGCTCGTGCGGCCCGGCAGCGAGTAGTGCGCCGGGCCGCACGAGTTCGATGGGGCGGGCGGCCGACGGCGTGGGCGCCGTAGGATCGGCCGATGAATGAGGACTATCCGTTCGAGGGCGGCCGCAACCTCAGGTGGGTGCTGGAGGGATTCGGCCCCGATGAGTGGCTCTGCTCGTCCGTCACGGTGACGCGAGAGCAGTTCCTCCGGGTGAGGGGCCTGTTCGACCTCGGCGATGACGAGTGGATGACGGCCGGTGTGTACCCGGTTCCCACCGAGGCCCAGGGTCCGCTGCGGGCAGTCGTCGAGACGGCTCTGTTCGAGGAGGGAGTGGACTACTTCCTCGGGGCCCACCAGAACCTCCCCTCCGGGCTCCGGCCTCGCCGAGGGGCCTGCGGGCCGTTCCCGGGCCCGATTCCTCCGCCGTGAACCGGCACACGTCGTGACGGCTCCACAGAACTCGTGCCAGAGCCTTCTCGGGCAGCGGATCGAATTCCGTGACCGGACATGGTGGGCACCTGGCCGGAGCCCGGGCCGGCGGCTCGGCGGCTCGGTCAGGGGCCGGCGTGGGCGGGGGTGTTCGGTGTGCTTGCTGTCTGCGCGCCGGGCTCCGGGGTCTTGTGCAGGAGGTCGTCGTCCGCACAGAAGGTGTCGGGATCGTCGACGAGGCACAGGACGTATTCGCCGTCCTGCCTGAAGGCGCCCGGGTTGATGACGCACCCGGACGACTGCCTGGCGGTGCCGGGGAACTGAACGGATACGTCGTAGCCCTCGGTCGCGGTCCGGTCGGAGTGGCTGGAGGTGTCGGAGTCGCGGACGTAGAACTGCCAGGTTCCGTCGAGATCGCAGGAACCGGTCGGTGTGCGGGAGGTCAGGTGGTGGTCGGCGTCGAACCGCAGCGTCATGCCTCTGCCGTTCGTCCAGGCGCCGACCAGGTCGCTCTGGCTGATCAAGGCCTCGTCCGGCCGTGATCCGAGGATTCCGCAGCCCGGTGCCGCTGCGACGCAGGATGCCACTACCAGCACCCATGCTGCCGCATGCGTACCGCGAGCCCTCCTCGTGCGCATCGCTGCCCTGTCCATGTGCGGTTGCTCTCCTTCCCGTCCGGCGCACAGCGAAGTACCTGGCCGTCGGCGTGTGGACGGGCCGGCTGCCGCTGGAACGGTCTCAATCATGGCAGTGGATTTGAACATGTTCAACCTGCTCTCGATGTCGACCGCTCGGAAGGTGTCGACAGCTCACGTCGGCCACTCGCTCGGGACGGCAAGCCCGCCCGGGCCCACCCCATCGAGGCGGTACTCGGTTCGACAGCAACCCGGCACGCGACCACGGGCTCACGATCCACCGTTCGATTGCTGATCTCTGCCGCGTCGGGGCCGACGGTCCAGGAAGTCGATCAGGCGCACCTCGGAACGCAGAAGTCGTTCTCGTTGTTCGGACGGAAGCGAAGCGAGAGGGTCGACCAGGATCTGCCGACGGGGAACGTGAACCAGGTTGCTGGAGTAGACCCGGCAGCCCGAACACCAAACGAACCCGATGCAGCGCTCGAACAAGGCGGACCCGGACGGGTGGAAGCGGTAGTGATACGAGCGGACGGGCGTTCCGCAGACGGCACAGACGCGTCGATCACCCTCGGGAACCGTGCCCCAGGTCGCGACCTTTCGCCAGTGCCGTCCGGCCGGTGCTCCTCAAGTCGCCATGCCGGACATCCTCCCTCACGCCGACCCGTCCGGGACACCGGCCGGTCACCGATCGCGCCTGTCGCGGACTCCGCGCCTGAAACGAGGTCAGCCGTTGCCGATACGGAACCCCCGGCCGGCGGAAAACCGGATGACTCGCGGCGTCGCGCTCTGGCAGCCTCATGAGACGAAGCACCCGAAGGACCGCCGACCTGCACAGGAGTCACCGATGTCCGAGCCGCCCGCGCAGCTGGCCGCCCTGTTCCGGGATGGCCGGCTGACGGCGATCCCGCGCAAGGCGGGTCCCCGTGCCGCGCTGCTCGACCACCTCGCCGCCCTCTTCGAGCCGGCGCGGGAGTACGGCGAGCCGGAGGTCAACGAGGCCCTGCGCACCGTGCACGACGACTGCTCGGCGCTGCGCCGCTACCTGGTGGAGAGCGGCCGGCTCACCCGCACCCGCGACGGTCGCAGCTACCGGCGCGCGGCCGGCGGCGGGTGAGCGGCGCGGCGGCGCGGCAGGGGTGACGTCGGCGCGGGTGGCGTCGGTACGGGCGAGCCGCCGAGGGCCGAACCGGGCGGCGCCGGGTGGTGCCGGGCCGCCCGGCGGCCGCGACGCGGCCCGCCGCGTTGAGATGCTCCGGCGGAGTGACTATCTTCGTCGGGTGAGTGAGCGCGTGATGCAAGAGCCGACCGTGATGGTGATGACAGCCCTCGCGGACGCACCACGGCACGGGTACGCCATCGCGCAGGAGGTCAAGGCGATGACCGGCGGCCGTGTCGCGCTGCGCACGGGTGCCCTGTACGGGGCCCTGGACCGTCTGCTGGCCGACGGCATGATCGAGGTCGAACGCGAGGAGATCGTCGACGGCCGGGCCCGGCGGATCTTCACCCTGTCCCCGGCGGGACGGGAGCGGCTGGCGGCGGAGGCCGAGCGGCTGGCCGAGACGGCGAGGGAGGCCAATCGCCGACTGTCCGCCGCGCGGCCGTCGCCGTCCGCCACGTGATCGACCATGTGGTGCGGCTGTATCCCGCCGCCTACCGGCAGGCGCACGGCGAGGAGATCGCCGCGACCTTCCGGGAGATGACGGCGGGGGAGCCGTTGGGCTCGCGGCTGCGCGACGGCGCGGGTCTGGCGGCGCACGCGCTGCGGATGCGGCTGGGAGCGGGCCCGGCGGCCCGGGCCGCGCGGGTGCTGGGCCTGGCCTACCCCTTCGCCCTGGCCGCCGCTGCCGCCGGGTGCGGCCTGCACCTGCTGCGCTGGTACGCGAGCCTCGTCGCCTCCCCGGCCCCGTGGGGGCTGCGGCTCGGAGCGGACCTGTCGGGGGCGTGGGGTGTGCTGCTCGTGTCGTCCCTGTTCGTCTTCGTGGGGGCGGCGTCGGCCCTGGCCGGACGGTGGCGGGCGGGGGTGCCGTGCACGGTGGCCGGGCTGCTGTCCTTCGCGGCGGCCGCGGTGGTCAGCGGGCCGGCCTTCGGCGACCCGGTGGCCGCCCCGGTCGCGGCGGTCCTGTCGGCGGCCGTGGTGCTCGCCTGCCCGCCGGACCGGCGGGTGGAACGCGGGCGCGCGGGCCGCGCGGGACCGGCGGGCATGGCCGGTGCCGTGATCGCGCTCGTGGTCGTGCCGCGGGCGCTCGTCGATTCCCACGCGATGCCGTGGGTCAGCACCGATTACGGGTGCTGGCCGCTGCTCGTCCTCGCCGCGGCCGGGGTCGTACTGACCTGGCGCGGCGAGTCGTGGGGCGGGCGCGAGTCGGCGGCCATCGCCCTGGCGTCCCCGCCGCTGCTGGCGCACGCCTGCGTCACCGCGTGGGGTGACGCGACGGCCGTCGCGTGCCTGGTGGCCGTGGTGTCGGCGGCCGCGGTGGCCATGCTGCTCGTCGGTCGCTTGCGGCGGAACCGGGTGCGTTCCTCGGCCTGAGCTGTGCCTGTAGGCCTGAGAGGGCGGTACGTGACTTAATGTCCGTTTCGGTGTCGCCAGATCGTGTGACTGTGGAACCTTGGGTCACTTGAGGATCTCCAGCATCCGGTTCCCGAGGACCGCGGCCGAGGCCGGGTTCTGTCCGGTCACCAGGTTTCGGTCCTCGACCATGTAGGGCTCCCAGACCGGACCACGACTGAACTTGACCCCGACCTTCGCCTTCACGTCGGTCTCCAGCAGCCATGGTGCCTTGGCGGCCAGTCCGACGCCATCCTCCTCCTCGTCGGTGAAGCAGGTGATGTTGTGGCCCTTGAACGGCGATTCGCCGTGGATCCTGGTGGCCAGCATCGCGGCGGGACCGTGACATACGATGAACAGCGGGTTGCCCGAGGCCAACTGCTGGGTCAGCAGCCGCCCCACGTCGGCGTCCCACGCCAGGTCTGCCATCGGACCGTGACCGCCCGGAAGGTAGAGCGCGTCGTAGTCCTCCAGGCGCACGTCTGACAGCTGCAGCGGTCGACGCATCACCTCCGCGGAACGGATGACGGCCTCCAGCTCCAGGGCGCTGTCGTTTCCGCCGACCATCTCGGGACGCAGGCTCATCATGTCGACGGTCGGAGTCACACCATTCGGCGTTGCGACGACGACGTCGTGACCGGCGTCCGTGAGGATCTTGTACGGGTTCGCGAATTCCTCGGCCCAGTAGCCGGTCGCGTGCCGCGTGCCGTCCTTCAACACCCAGTAGGTGGCTCCGCTGACGATGAAGAGCACCTTTGCCATGGCAGAAATCCCCTTTCGGGCGCATGCCAGGAGTGGTTTCGGCGGGATGCCCCACGCAACCGACTCGCCCCACCGGTGATCTCTCCCTCCCCATCACAACCACGCTAGGCAGCTGCGCCGACCGCACGCAACCCGGGGCTCCGTCGGCGGACTCGGACTCGTCTCGCGCCGTCGGCGGTGGTGCCCTCGGCCACGGACGCATCCGGTCACGACGCCGACTGGGTGGACCAGCACGGCGCGCTTCTCGCCGCCATGCCCGGCGAGGTCACCTTGGCCGTCGCCGTCCAGGTCGAGCCGGCGCGCCATCACGGGCCCGGCGACGGGGTGCCTCCAGATGCCGCTGCGGGTGGTCCTGCCGTGCCAGGGGACGCCCCTCGGCGTGCCGACGTTCACGGCGATCAGAGCGGCCATGACCTGTGCTCCTCCCACGCTCGGCAGGGCGGTGCCTCCGGCGTCGTACGGTCGGCCGCCGGCCGTACCCGATGAGCTCCACGCGGCGCCGGGGCTCGGCCGGACGTAGGGTGGGAGCCGGTGGGCGCAGTCGTCGTGCGTGGTCCGCCGTGAGCCGGAGACTTCCAGCGTGAGCACCTCAGCTTGGACCTACCCATGAGCTCGGAAAAGAAGGTGGCCATCGTCACCGGTGCTTCACAAGGCATCGGCGCGGCCATCGCCGACGCGTACCGAACGCGCGGGTACGCCGTCGTCGCGACCGCCCGGTCCATCCCCTCGTCGCACGATCCGGACGTACTCGCCGTGCCCGGCGACGTGAGCCGTCCCGGTACCGGTGCACAGATCGTCGAGCAGGCGCTGGATCGCTTCGGTCGGATCGACACGCTGGTGAACAACGCCGGCGTCTACATGGAGAAACCGTTTACCGACTTACACCGACGCCGACTACGACCTGGTGACCGGCGTCAACCTGCGCGGCTTCTTCGACGTCACGCGCAGCGCCATCCCCGCGATGCTCGCCGGCGGCGATGGCGGGCACGTCCTGTGCGTGTCGACGTCGCTGGTCGACCGCGCCAACGCACGCATACCCGCGGCGCTCACCTCGCTGACCAAAGGCGGCCTGGCCGCGGCGACGAAGGAACTGGCCATCGAATACGCGGCGCGCCGGATCCGCGCCAACGCCGTCTCACTCGGCGTCATCCGCACTCCGCTGCACCCGGACGACCCGGGCGGCACGCTCGCCGCGCTGCACCCGCTCGGGCGGATGGGCGAGATCGAGGACGTCGTCGAGGCGGTCATGTACCTCGAACAGGCCTCGTTCGTCACCGGCGAGATCCTGCACGTCGACGGCGGCCAGAGCGCCGGCTTCTGAAAGAACCGGGATCGGGAGTGATCGACCCATGCGCACGCGCAAGCAGCTGACTCCGCTCGGCGCCGTCGGTGCGGGTCTGGCGGCGGGAGTGATCGGCACCGTCTGCATGGACACCGTGCGGTTCCTGCGCCAGCGACGAGCCGGCGGCGAACACAACGCCCTGCACTGGGAGTTCGCCCCGGTTTGCAGCTGGCAGGAGGCGCCGGATCCCGGCCAGGTCGCCAAGCGCCTGGCCGAGGCCTTCACCCAGCGCGAGCTGCCGGACAGCGCGGCGTTCCCCGTCAGCACGTTCATGCACTGGGCCTACGGAGTAGGCAACGCTGCCTTCTACGGCATTGTCAGCGCCTCGCTGCGCAAGCCCCACGTCCTCTACGGGCTCCCGTACGGCGCGCTCGTGTGGCTCGGCGGATACGTGGTACTTCCGATCGCGGGACTCTACAAACCCATCTGGACCTACGATGCGAAGACGCTGGGTGATGATCTGACCGCCCACCTCGCCTACGGCGTCGGCACGAGCAGCGCTTTCTGGTTGCTGAGCAGGGCTTCCGTGTTCTCGCGGCAACTGTAGTCCGCGATCCGCGGTGACGGCGAGCGGCACGGTTGTACCGGGCGAGCGGTATTCGGGCACCGAGGTCCGGTCCGGTCCAGTCCGGGCCGTATCGGTAAGTCATCTCCGCGGTGACGATCGGCACGTACAACCTTGCCGCCGGACCGACCTTCCTCGTCCGCGAGGGACCGGCCGCCCGCAGCCACGACGGGTGCGCGAGGTCCGCCAGCCGTTACCCGCCTTCTGAAGGCGCCGCACAACGCGATCCTGGCCGAGCGGCTCCCTGCCAGTGCCGGCGTTCGGTGACTTGCGGCGACAGCCCGCGCATCTGCCAGGAGGGTGATGCTGTGAGTTATTGGCTTCTTCGAGGGAATGCTGGAACAACGTTGAATCCCGCTCATGGCGCCGCCGCCTGCAGGCCTCGCGGTCAACGGGCTATGAAACCAACGTACGGAGGTACCAGATGGCCGAGCTCCCCCCACCGCCAGAGGGAATTGTGCTGGCCCACTTCATCGTCTCGGACGATGTCGAGCGCTCTCGGCGCTTCTACACCGAAGTACTCGGCGGCCGGGTGGCCTACTCCGGCCCCGGAGGGCTGACCTATGTCGCCCTGGCCAACAGCTGGATCATCATCAATGTCGGCGGAGGCCCGACCGACGACAAGCCGTCGGTCACCCTGGCCACGCCACGCGATCCCGACCGGGTCAGCAGTTTCCTCAATATCCGGGTCAAGGACGTCCATGCCTTGTACGCGGAGTGGAGCGCACGGGGCGCCCAATTCCTGACACCGCCGAAACAGCACGAGTACGAGATCCGCTGCTACATCCGCGATCCCGACGGCCACCTGATCGAGGTGGGTCAGACCACCGACCCGAGGGGCGACTGGGCGCCTGCTTTCTGAGGCGCCCCGAGATCTCCGGACAGAGACCCAAATCCAGCACAGCGGTGAGCTGCGTGATCTGCTCGGCCTGCGCGGCGATCTCCCGCTCGCGCTCCTCCAGTCGTACCAGCACCGCACCCAGGGTCAGTTCCTCACCGGTCATCCGCCATGCCAGGAGGGGGCCACGCTGCCCGTCAGCCGACGGGTTATCACGTCGCTTATCGCCCAGTAGACCCGGGACTCGGCCGAGGTGGGGCGGTGCTCGTAGTCGCGCACCAGTCGCCGGTGCAGCATCAAGATCCCGTTCGTCTGCTCCACCCGCCACCGGATCGGCTGTGGGACGAACCCGGCATCGGCCGGGTTGCGCTCGACGATCTCGACCTCGATGCCCACCTGCTTGCCGTGGTCCACGACGGTCCTCTTGAACCCCTGATCCACCAGGGCCTTCGTCACGGTGCCGGCAGTACAGGCGGCGACCTTGTCGAGCAGGGCGGTGCCGAAGGCGTTGTCGTGGACGGAGGCAGCCAGCACCACCACGGCGACCACCAGACCCAGCACGTCCACAGCAAGTCCCCGCTTGCGTCCCGGTACCTTCTTCGTCGCATCCCGCCCCGTCGTCTCCGCGGGCACCCCGGCCGCGGCGTGCAGGCTCTGCGTGTCCAACACCACCAGGCTGGGGTCGGCTGATCGACCCCTCTTCTCGCGGACCTGCCAGCGCAGCAGGTCGTGAATGACCTGGTCGGTGCCGTCGTCGCGCCATGTGTAGAAGTAGTACTTCGCCGCTCCGGCAGGCGATAGGTCGTGCGGGAGGTAGTCCCACTGGCAGCCGGTCCGACACTGGTAAAGCAGCGCGTTGACGATCTCCCGCATCGCGTAGCGGCCCTTGTGTCCACTGACGGAGGGGTGCTGGGTCTTCCACGAGGTGATCACCGGCTCGACCAGCGCCCAGCGTTCGTCGGATAGGTCGCTCTTGTAGGGCTTGCGGTCACTCACGCACCCACCTCAACACGCCAGCCGCCCCGTGACCGGCGGCAGTTCATCAAGGCCACACGTTCCGGCGACGACAGAACAGACATAATATCTCATTCCGCCCTCTGAGTGCCCGTCGGGGATCGTCGATGAATTAGTTGCGCATATCGCGTCACCCCTCGGTTGATGTCGTGCTCATGATGTAGCGGGTGAGGTCGCTGGGGTCGATGAGGC
>NZ_JBSHAP010000097.1:2253-36757 GCF_053611565.1 Kitasatospora sp. NPDC054795 | reverse complement strand
CGCGGCGCCGAGGGCCCGGGCGCGGCCGAACTCGTCGCCGAGCTGCGGGACCTGGGCGCCGAGGCGGCCGTCGTGGCCTGCGACGCCGCCGACCGCGAGGCGCTGGCCGCGGTGCTCGCCGCGATCCCCGCCGAGCACCCGCTCACCGGCGTGATCCACGCGGCCGGCACCCTGGACGACGGCGTGTTCGACGCGATGACCCCCGAGCGGGTCGAGGCCGTCCTGCGGCCCAAGGTCGACGCCGCCGTCAACCTGCACGAGCTGACCGCCGACCGCGACCTCGCGATGTTCGTGCTGTACTCCTCCGCCTCCGCCACCTTCGGCACCGGCGGCCAGGCCAACTACGCGGCGGCCAACGCCTTCCTGGACGCCCTCGCCTCCCACCGGCGTGCCCTCGGGCTGCCCGCCCAGTCACTGGCCTGGGGCCTGTGGCAGGAGGCCAGCGAGATGACCCGGCACCTGAACCCGGGAGCCGAGGCGCGGACCGACAAGCTCGGCACCGCCCTGGACAGCGGACTGGGCCTCGCCCTCTTCGACGCGGCCACCGCCCTGTCCGCCCCGCACCTGGTGCCGGTCGCCCTGGACCGCACCGGTGGCGGCGAGGTCCCGGCACTGCTGCGCGGCCTGATCCGGCCCGCGGTGCGCCGCGCCGCCGAGCGCGAGGCCGGTGACACCGGCACCCTGGCCGGACAGCTGCGCAACGCCTCCGCGAGCCGGCGCCGGCAGATCCTGCTCGACCTGGTCCGCGGCAACGCCGGCACCGTGCTCGGCTACGCGGACACCGAGGCGATCGGCGTCCGGCAGGCCTTCCGCGACCTCGGCTTCGACTCGCTGACCGCGGTCGAACTGCGCAACCGGCTCAACGCCGCCACCGGCCTGCGGCTGCCCGCCACCACGGTGTTCGACCACCCGAACCCGACCGCGCTCGCCGACCACCTGGCCACCAGGCTGCTGGGCGAGAGCGCACCGGCCCCCGCCGTCGCCACACCGGCGCCGACGGCCGACCCCGGCGAGCCGATCGCGATCGTCGGCATGGCCTGCCGCCTGCCCGGCGGCGTCGCCTCCCCGGCCGACCTGTGGCGGCTGGTGGCCACCGGTGAGGACGGCACCGCCGCCTTCCCGACCGACCGCGGCTGGCCCCTCGACGTGGCGCACGGAGAGGCCGCCCGGGGCGGATTCGTGGACGGTGCCACCGAGTTCGACGCCGGGCTGTTCGGGATCTCGCCGCGCGAGGCGCTGGCGATGGACCCGCAGCAGCGCCTGCTGCTGGAGACCGCCTGGGAGGCCTTCGAGGACGCCGGCATCGTGGCCGCCGACCTCGGCAACCGCTCCACCGGCGTCTTCGTCGGCGCGGCGGCGTCCCACTACGGCCTCGGCATGCAAATCCCGGACAGCGCGCTCGGCCACCTGATGACCGGCAGCGCGACCAGCATCGCCTCCGGCCGACTGGCCTACGTGTTCGGGCTGGAGGGCCCGGCCATGACGGTCGACACCGCCTGTTCCTCCTCGCTGGTGGCGCTGCACCTCGCGGTGCGGGCGCTGCGCGGCGGCGAGTGCGACCTGGCGCTGGCCGGCGGCGTGACCACCCTCGCCACGCCCGGCGTGATCACGGAGTTCGACCGCCAGGGCGGCCTGGCCTCGGACGGCCGTTGCAAGGCCTTCTCGGCCGACGCCGACGGCACCGGGATGTCCGAAGGGGTCGGCCTGCTGCTGGTCGAGCGGCTGTCGGACGCCCGGCGCAACGGGCACCAGGTGCTCGCGGTGGTGCGGGGGAGCGCGGTCAACCAGGACGGCGCGTCCAACGGCCTGACCGCCCCCAACGGGCCCGCGCAGGAGCGGGTGATCCGGCAGGCGCTGGCCGACGCCCGCCTGGAGGCGGCCGAGGTGGACGCGGTGGAGGCGCACGGGACGGGGACCCGGCTCGGGGACCCGATCGAGGCGCAGGCGCTGCTGGCCACCTACGGCCGGGGCCGTGGCGGCGAGCCGCTCTGGCTGGGCTCGATCAAGTCCAACATCGGGCACACCCAGGCCGCGGCCGGTGTGGCAGGCGTGATCAAGATGGTGCAGGCCATGCGGCACGGGACGCTCCCGGCCACCCTGCACGCCGAGCAGCGGACCTCCGAGGTGGACTGGTCGGCGGGCGCGGTGGAACTGCTCACCGAGGCCCGGCCGTGGCCGGAGGCGGACCGTCCGCGCCGGGCGGGTGTGTCGTCCTTCGGGATCAGCGGCACCAACGCCCATGTGGTGCTGGAGCAGGCGCCGGCCGAGGAGGCGGCGCCGGTCGGAGACGCGACGGGGCCGACGCCGTGGGTGGTGTCGGCGCAGAGCGCCGGGGCGCTGAAGGCCCAGGCAGCCCGACTGGCAGGGGAGTTGGAGTCCGGGGTACTGGAGGCCGGGGCCCGTCCGCAGGACGTGGCGTGGTCGCTGGCGATCGGGCGGACCGGGCTGGCCCACCGTGCGGTGGTGCTCGGCGAGGACCGGGCGGCGCTGCTGGACGGCCTGGTCGCGCTGGCGGACGGCCGCCCCTCGGGCGGGGTTGTCACCGGGATCGCGACGGAGGGCCGGACGGCGTTCCTGTTCACGGGGCAGGGCTCGCAGCGGGTCGGGATGGGCCGGGAGCTGTACGAGGCGTTCCCCGCCTTCGCGGCGGCCTTCGACGCGGTCTGTGCGGAGCTGGACGGGAGGCTCGGGCGGTCGGTTCGTGAGGTCGTCCTCGACGGCGTCGAGGATCTGGACCGTACGGTGTGGGCGCAGGCCGGGCTGTTCGCGGTCGAGGTGGCGTCGTTCCGGCTGCTGGAGTCCTGGGGTGTGGTCCCGGACGTGCTGCTCGGACATTCGATCGGTGAGGTGGCGGCCGCCCATGTGGCGGGCGTCCTCTCGCTGGCGGACGCGTGCGCCCTGGTGGCGGCGCGCGGCCGGCTGATGGACGCGCTGCCGAGCGGCGGCGCGATGCTGGCGGTGCAGGCCACCGAGGCCGAAATCCGTGACGCGATCGGCGACCGCCTGGACGTCGCCGCCGTCAACGGCCCGACCTCCGTGGTGGTCTCGGGTCCGGTCGACACGATCGAGGAGTACGCCGCCCGCTGGTCGGCCGAGGGCCGCAAGACCCGTCGGCTGACGGTCTCGCACGCCTTCCACTCGGCCCTGATGGAGCCGATGCTCGCCGAATTCGCCGCCGTCCTCGGTGGGTTGACCTTCGCCGAGCCGCAGGTCCCGATCGTGTCCAACCTGAGCGGCGGGATCGCCGAGCCGGGCCTGCTCACCACCCCCGAGTACTGGGTGCGGCAGGTCCGCGAGGCCGTCCGCTTCGCCGACGGCGTCGACGCCCTGCACCGCGAGGGCGTGACCCGTCTCGTCGAGCTCGGCCCGGACGGTGTGCTGACCGCGCTCGCCGCGCAGAGCGCCCCGGACGTGACCGGCGTGCCGCTGCTGCGCAAGGACCGGGACGGCCGCGGGACCGTTCTGACCGTGCTGGCCGCGCTCTGGACGACGGGTGCCGCGATCGACTGGTCCGCGCTGCTGCCCGCCTCCCGGCGGGTGCCGCTGCCGACCTACGCCTTCCAGCGCGAGCGCTACTGGCCGGAGGCGGCCGAGCCGACGAGCGTTGCGGCCGACCCGGCGGAGGCCCGGTTCTGGGCGGCGGTCGAGAACGAGGACCTGGCGGGCCTCGCCTCCACCCTGGACGCCGACCAAGCGCCCGAGGGTCTGGACTCCGTCCTGCCGGTGCTCACCGCCTGGCGGCGGTCGCGCCGTCAGGACGCGGTGATCGACTCCTGGCGCTACCGGGCGACCTGGAAGCCGCTCGCCGGCCTCGTCGGGACCGGCCTCTCCGGGACGTGGCTGCTGGCCGCGCCGGAGGGCTCCGAGCCCGGGGCCGCGCTGGCCGCAGCCCTGGGGGAGGCCGGCGCCGAGGTGCTCCCGTTCGCCCTCGACGCCGTCCCGGCCGGGGTGGCCGGAATCGCCGGCGTCGTGGCGCTGCTGCCCTCGGACGCCCCGGTGTCCGGTGCGGTCGCGCTGCTGCGGGCGCTGGGCGAGGCGGGCGTCGACGCCCCGCTCTGGCTGGTCACCAGTGGTGCCGTGTCGATCGGCCGCTCCGACCCGCTGCGGGATCCCGTCCAGGCCCAGCTCTGGGGCCTGGGACGGGTCGCGGCGCTCGAACACCCGCAGCGCTGGGGCGGTCTGATCGACCTCCCGGCCGTCCTCGACCCGCAGTCGGCCGAGCGTGCCGTCGTCGTCCTCGGCGGCGGCACCGGCGAGGACCAGGTGGCCGTGCGCGGCGCCGGGGCGTACGGCTGCCGCCTGGCGCGCGCCGCCTCCGGTGCCGCGCCCGCCGCGCCGTGGACGCCGTCCGGTCCGGTCCTGATCACCGGCGGCACCGGCGCGCTGGGCGCGGAGACGGCCCGCTGGCTGGTCGGCCGGGGAGTGCCGAAGCTGGTGCTGACCAGCCGCCGGGGCGCGGACGCGCCGGGCGCCGCCGCGTTGGCCGCCGAGCTGACCGAGGCGGGCGCCGAGGTCGTGGTGGCCGCCTGCGCGACGACCGACCGGGAGGCGCTGGCCGCGCTGCTCGCCGAGCACAGGCCGACCGGCGTGGTGCACGCGGCCGGGGTGGGCCAGGGCGCCGCGCCGCTGGCGGACACCGACGCGGCGGAGATCGCCCGGGTGCTCGACGGCAAGGCCGCCGGCGCCGAACTGCTCGACGAGCTGACCGCCGGTCCGGACCTCGATCTGTTCGTGGTCTTCTCCTCGGTCGCGGCGACCTGGGGCAGTGGTGGTCAGGGCGTCTACGCCGCGGCCAACGCCCACCTGGACGCGCTGGTGCTGCGGCGCCGGGCGCGGGGTCTGCGGGGCACGTCGGTGGCCTGGGGGCCGTGGGCGGGTGAGGGCATGGCCGCCCAGGGCGAGGCCGCCGAGCAGCTGCGCCGCCGTGGTCTGACGGTGATGGACCCGCGTCTCGCGGTGCTGGCGCTGGCCCGCGCGGTGGACGGGGACGAGGGCTGTGTGACGGTCGCGGACGTGGACTGGCAGCGGTTCGCGCCGGCCTTCACCGCCGTGCGCACCAGCCGGTTGCTGGCGGAGCTGCCGGAGGCCGGCCGCGGGTCGGCGCCGGTGGCGGCGGCCGAGGGGGCCTCGGCCTTCCTGGACACCTTGGCGGCGGCCGCGGCCGGGCGCCGGGAGCGGATGCTGCTGGACCTGGTCCGGTCGTCCGCGGCGGCGGCGCTGGGTCACACGTCGGTGGAGGCGGTGGACGCCGGTCAGGCGTTCCGCGACCTCGGCTTCGACTCGCTGACGGCGGTGGCCCTGCGGAACCTGCTGGTGAAGGAGACCGGGCTCGCCCTTCCGGCGACGCTGGCCTTCGACTATCCGACGCCGGCGGTGCTGGCGGCCCATCTGGCCGGGGAACTGCTGGAGTCGGTACCGGTGACGGTGGCGGCCGCGGAGGAGACCGGTGCGGCGGTGGCCGTCTCGGACGACCCGGTGGTGATCGTGGGCATGAGCGCCCGCTATCCGGGCGGGGTGCGTTCGGCCGCCGGGCTGTGGGACCTGGTGGCCGCCGGGGCGGACGGCGTCACCGGCTTCCCGGTGGACCGCGCCTGGTCGGTCGAGGGCATCGCGGCCGAGGCGGCGCGCGGCGGCTTCCTGGAGGGAGTGACGGAGTTCGACGCGGGGCTGTTCGGGATCTCGCCGCGCGAGGCGCTGGCGATGGACCCACAGCAGCGGATCCTGCTGGAGGCGTCCTGGGAGGCCTTCGAGGACGCCGGGATCGACCCGCGCTCGGTGCGCGGCGAGCAGATCGGCGTCTTCGTCGGTGCCTCCAACTCCGGCTACAACGCGGTCGGCGGCCTGGAGGAGGCGAAGAGCCACGTCCTGGCCGGCTCGGCGAACAGTGTGATCTCCGGCCGGGTGTCGTACGTCTTCGGTCTGGAGGGTCCGGCCGTCACCGTGGACACGGCCTGCTCCTCCTCGCTGGTGGCCCTGCACTGGGCGGCGCAGGCGCTGCGCGAGGGCGACTGCGAGACGGCGCTGGTCGGCGGCGTGACGGTGATGGTGTCCCCGGCCGCCTTCGCCGAGTTCGACCGCCAGGGCGGGCTGTCCTCGGACGGCCGCTGCAGGTCCTTCGCCGCGGAGGCGGACGGTACGGGCTGGGGCGAGGGCGTCGGCGTCCTGGTGGTCGAGCGCCTCTCCACCGCCCGCCGCCACGGGCACCGGGTCCTGGCCATGCTGCGCGGCAGCGCGGTCAACCAGGACGGCGCCTCGAACGGCCTCACCGCCCCGAACGGTCCGGCTCAGCAGCGGGTGATCCGGCAGGCCCTCGCGAGTGCCGGGCTGTCGGCCGCCGAGGTGGACGCCGTCGAGGCGCACGGCACGGGCACCGTGCTGGGCGACCCGATCGAGGCCCAGGCGCTGCTGGCCACCTACGGCCGGGACCGCGACGGCGAGCCGCTCTGGCTCGGCTCGATCAAGTCCAACATCGGCCACACCCAGGCCGCCGCGGGCGTCGCGGGTGTCATCAAGATGGTGCAGGCGATGCGTCACGGCCTGCTCCCGGCCACCCTGCACGCGCAGCGGCCCAGCCCGAAGGTCGACTGGTCGGCGGGCGCGGTGGAACTGCTCACCGAGGCGCGCCCCTGGCCCGAGCTGGACCGGCCGCGCCGCGCGGCGGTGTCCTCTTTCGGCATCAGCGGCACCAACGCCCACGTCATCCTGGAGAGTGTGCCGTCGGCCCCGGTGGAGGAGCCGAAGGCGGCACCGGTGCTGCCCGTCTGGGCCGTCTCGGCGAAGACCGCCGAGGGCCTGCGGGACCAGGCGCGGCGCCTGCGGGCGTTCGCCGAGCCCGGCGCGGACGTCCGGGACGTCGCCTGGTCGCTGGCCGGCACCCGGGCGGCGCTCGACCACCGGGCCGTGATCGTCGGCGCGGACCACGCCGAACTCCTGCGCGGCCTGGCCGCGTTGGCGGACGACGAACCCGATGCGGCGGTGGTCCGCGGCGCGGTCGCCGACCGTCGGACCGCCTTCCTGTTCACCGGCCAGGGCTCGCAGTACGCCGCCATGGGGCGGGGGCTGTACGAGGCCTTCCCGGTGTTCGCGGCGGCCTTCGACGCGGTCCGCGCGGAGCTGGACCTCCGGCTCGACCGGCCGCTCACCGACGCGGTGTTCGAGGGCATCGGCATCGACCGTACGGTGTGGGCGCAGGCCGGGCTGTTCGCGGTCGAGGTGGCGTCGTACCGGCTGCTCGAATCCTGGGGCGTGACGCCCGACTTCCTGCTCGGCCACTCGATCGGCGAGATCGCCGCCGCCCACGTCGCCGGGGTGTTCTCGCTGGCGGACGCGTGCGCCCTGGTGGCGGCGCGCGGCCGGCTGATGGACGCGCTGCCGGGCGGCGGGGCGATGCTCGCCGTGCAGGCCGCCGAGGCCGAGGTCCGTGAGGCGATCGGCGACCGGCTGGACGTCGCGGCCGTCAACGGCCCCACCTCCGTGGTGGTCTCCGGAACGGTCGAGGTGGTCGAGGAGTTCGCCGCCCGCTGGTCGGCCGAGGGCCGCAAGACCCGTCGGCTGACGGTCTCGCACGCCTTCCACTCGGCCCTGATGGAGCCGATGCTCGACGAATTCGCCGCCGTACTCGCGGAGTTGACCTTCAACGAACCGCGCGTCCCGGTCGTCTCCAACCTGACCGGCGGGATCGCCGAACCCGGCCTCCTCACCACCCCCGACTACTGGGTCCGACAGGTCCGCGAGGCCGTCCGCTTCGCCGACGGCGTCGAGACCCTGCACCGCGAGGGCGTCACCCGCTTCGCCGAGCTCGGCCCCGACGGCGTGCTGAGCGGGCTGGCGCAGCAGAGCGTGGCGGACGGCGTGTTCGCGCCGCTGCTGCGCCGCGGCCGGGAGGACTCCCGGACCGCGCTGCGGGCGCTGGCCCGGCTGTGGGCGGACGGCGCCGAGGCCGACTGGTCCGCGGTGCTGCCCGAGGGCCGGCGGGTGGAGCTGCCGACGTACGCCTTCCAGCGGCAGCGGTTCTGGCCGCGGGCCGGTGCCGCCGAGCCCGTCGGCGACGTGGTGGAGGCCAGGTTCTGGGACGCGGTGGAGCGCGAGGACTTCGGTGATCTGGCCGACCTCCTGGACACCCCGGACCCCGCCGAGCTGCTTGGCGCGGCCCTGCCGGTGCTCTCCTCGTGGCGGCAGCGGCGCAAGGTCGACTCGGTGGTGGACTCCTGGCGCTACCGCGTGATGTGGCGGCCGCTCGGCACCCCGGCCGGCGCCCCGGCGCTGACCGGCCGGTGGCTGCTGGCCGTCCCGCGGGCGGCCGCCGAGCACCCGCTGACCGAGGCCGTGGCGGCGGCGATCCGCTCGGCGGGCGCCGAGGTGGTCCGCTTCGAGCCCGTCGGCACCGACCGGGCGGCCCTGGCCGCGCAGCTCGCCGAGGCGGGCCCGGGCACGTTCGCCGGTGTGGTGTCGCTGGCCGCTCTCGCCGGGGAACCGGACCCGGACCCGGTGGTCTCGCCGGGCCTGGAACTGACCCTGGCCCTGTTCCAGGCGCTCGGCGACGCGGGCGTCACCGCCCCGTTCTGGGCGCTGACCGCGCACGCCGTCTCCGTCGGCCGCTCGGACCGGGCCGCCGACGCCGGACAGGCGCAGGTGTGGGGCCTCGGCCGGGTCGCCGCGCTGGAGTCCCCGGACCGGTGGGGCGGTCTGATCGACCTGCCGTCCACGCCGGACGCCCGGGCCGGCACCCGGCTGGCCGCCGTGCTGGCCGGTGGCGGCGAGGACCAGGTGGCCGTGCGCGGCTCCGGCACGTACGGCCGCCGACTGGTCCGGGCGACGGCCGGCGCGGGTGCGCCGTCCTGGTCGCCGACCGCCGGGGGGACCGTCCTGGTCACCGGCGGGACCGGCGCGCTGGGCGCCGAGGTCGCCCGCTGGCTCGCCGACCACGGCGTGGCCCGGGTGGTGCTGACCGGCCGTCGCGGGGCGGCCGCGCCGGGCACGGCGGACCTGGTCGCGGAGCTCGCGGCGCGCGGCACCGACGCCGTGGTCGCCGCCTGCGACGTGACCGACCGGACCGCACTGGCCGCGGTGCTCGCCGCGGTTCCGGCGGACCGCCCGCTGATCGGCGTGGTGCACGCCGCCGGCGTGCTGGACGACGGGGCGCTGGACGCGCTCACGCCGGAGCGCCTGAGGACGGTGCTGGCCGCGAAGGCGGCCGGCCTGGTCGTCCTGGACGAGCTGACGCGGAGCCACGAGCCGGAGTTCTTCGTCGCCTTCTCCTCGCTGGCGGGCGCCGTCGGCAGCGCCGGCCAGGGCAACTACGCCGCCGCCAACGCCTTCGTGGACGCCTGGATGGAGGGGCGGCGCGCGCGCGGCCTGCCGGGCGTCTCGGTCGCGTGGGGCCCGTGGGCGAACGAGGGCATGGCGGCCGACCCGGCCCTGGTGCAGCGGCTGCGGCGCGGCGGCCTGCCGCCGATGGACCCGGGGCTCGCCGTCACGGCACTCGCCCGGGCGATCGGCCACGACGGGGCCGCCCTGGTGGTCGCCGACGTCGACTGGTCGCTGTTCGCGGCCGGTGCGGGCGGGCTGCGGCCCAGCGCCCTGCTGGCCGACCTGCCGGAGGCCGCCTCGGCCACGGCCGGCACCCGCGGCGCCGGACCGGCCGAGGAGTTCCGGGCCGAGCTGGCGGCGGCACCCGGGAGCAGGCGCTCCGGGCTGCTGCTGGACGCCGTGCGGTCCTGGACCGCGGCGGTGCTCGGCCACGGCTCGCCGGACGCGGTCGGCGCCGAGCAGGCGTTCCGCGACCTCGGATTCGACTCGGTGACGGCGGTGGAGTTCCGGAACCTGGCGAGCGCCCGGACGGGGCTGGCGCTGCCGGCCACCCTGGTCTTCGACCGTCCGACCCCGGCCGTGCTGGCGCGCCACCTCGGCGAGCAGCTGTTCGGCGCCGCCGAACCGGCCGTGGCCGCCGAGGTCGCGGACCGCACCCGGGCCGAGGACGAGCCGATCGTGATCGTCGGCATGGCCTGCCGCTTCCCGGGCGGCGCCGGCTCCCCGGATGCGCTCTGGGAGCTGCTGTCCGACGGCGTCGACGCGATGACCGGCATCCCGACCGACCGCGGCTGGGAGGCCGGCTGGACCGGCGTGGACGCGGCCGCCCGGGGTGGATTCCTGGAGGGCGTGGCCGAGTTCGACGCGGGCCTGTTCGGGATCTCGCCGCGCGAGGCGCTGGCGATGGACCCGCAGCAGCGCCTGCTGCTGGAGGCCTCCTGGGAGGCCTTCGAGTCCGCCGGAGTGGACCCGAGGGCGATGCGCGGCCGGCCGGTCGGCGTCTTCGCCGGCACCAACGGCCAGGACTACCCGCTGGTGCTCGCCGCCTCGGAGGAGGACGTGGACGGCCACGTGGCCACCGGCAACGCCGCCTCCGTGCTCTCCGGCCGGATCTCCTACGCGTTCGGGCTGGAGGGCCCGGCGATGACCGTGGACACCGCCTGCTCCTCCTCCCTGGTCGCCCTGCACCTCGCGGCGCAGGCGCTGCGCCGCGGCGAGTGCGAACTGGCCTTCGCGGGCGGCGTCTCGGTGATGTCGACCCCGGTGGTGTTCGCGGAGTTCGACCGCCAGGGCGGCCTCGCGGCGGACGGCCGCTGCAAGGCCTTCTCGGCGGAGGCGGACGGTACGGGCTGGGGCGAGGGCGTGGGTGTGCTGCTGCTGGAGCGGCTGTCCGACGCGCGGCGCAACGGCCACCGGGTGCTCGCGGTGGTGCGGGGGAGCGCGGTCAACCAGGACGGCGCGTCCAACGGCCTGACCGCCCCCAACGGGCCCTCGCAGGAGCGGGTGATCCGCCAGGCGCTGGCGGACGCCGGGCTGTCGGCCGCCGACGTGGACGTGGTCGAGGCGCACGGCACCGGCACCCGCCTCGGCGACCCGATCGAGGCGCAGGCGCTGCTGGCCACCTACGGCCGGGAGCGCACCGCGGAGCCCCTGCTGCTGGGCTCGGTGAAGTCCAACCTCGGCCACACCCAGGCCGCCGCCGGCGTCGCCGGGGTGATCAAGATGGTGCTGGCCCTGCGGCACGGCATCGTGCCGCCGACCCTGCACGTCGGCGAGCCGACCCCGCAGGTGGACTGGTCGGCGGGCGCGGTGGAGCTGGTGACGGAGCGCCGGGCGTGGCCCGCCGTGGACCGGCCGGCCCGCGCCGGTGTGTCCTCCTTCGGGATCAGCGGCACCAACGCCCACGTCATCCTGGAGGCCGTTGTCGAGCCGGACGCGGTGGAGGCCACGGCCGCCGTCGAGTCGGACGCGGTGGAGGCTGCTTCCGCCGTCGAGTCGGGCGCGCTGCCCTGGCTGCTGTCCGGGCGCTCGGCCGCGGCGCTCGCCGCCCAGGCCGGGCGACTGCGCTCCTTCGCGGCCCGGCGGGCCGAGCTGCGGCCGCAGGACGTGGCCCGGTCGCTGCTCTCCCGCGCCGGGCTGGAACACCGCGCGGTGGTGCTCGGCGCCGACCGGGACGCCCCGCTGGCGGCCCTGGCCGCGGGCCGACCGTCCGGTGCTCTGGTGTCGGGCGTCGTGGCCGAGGGGCGGGCGGCGTTCCTGTTCACGGGTCAGGGTGCGCAGCGGGTCGGCATGGGCCGGGAGCTGTACGAGGCGTTCCCCGCCTTCGCGGCGGCCTTCGACGCGGTTTGCGCGGAGCTGGACCTGCTGCTGGACCGGCCGGTGAAGGACGTGGTGTTCGAGGGGGCGGAGGATCTGGATCGTACGGTGTGGGCGCAGGCCGGGCTGTTCGCGGTCGAGGTGGCGTCGTTCCGGCTGCTCGAATCCTGGGGCGTGACGCCCGACTTCCTGCTCGGGCACTCGATCGGTGAGATCGCCGCCGCCCATGCGGCGGGCGTCTTCTCGCTCGCGGACGCGTGCGCCCTGGTGGCGGCGCGGGGCCGGCTGATGGACGCGCTGCCGAGCGGCGGGGCGATGCTCGCGGTCGAGGCCGCCGAGGCCGAGGTGCGTTCGGAGATCGGCGGCCGGCTGGACGTGGCGGCCGTCAACGGTCCGACCTCGGTGGTGGTCTCCGGTTCGACCGAGGCGGTGGAGGAGTTCGCCGCCCGGTGGAAGGCCGAGGGCCGCCGGATCCGCCGGCTGACCGTCTCGCACGCCTTCCACTCGGCCCTGATGGAGCCGATGCTCGCCGAATTCGCCGCCGTGCTCGGCGGGTTGACCTTCGCCGAGCCGAGCATCCCGGTCGTCTCCAACCTGACCGGGACGCTCGCCGAACCCGGGCTGCTCTCCACACCGGACTACTGGGTCCGCCAGGTCCGCGAGGCCGTCCGCTTCGCCGAGGGCGTCACCAGCCTGGCGGAGCAGGGCGTCACCCGGTACCTGGAGCTCGGCCCCGACGGCGTGCTCTGCGGGCTGGCACAGCAGTCGGCCGCGGCGGGCACCTTCGCTCCGCTGCTGCGCAAGGGCCGCGAGGAGCGGGACACCGCCCTGGAGGCGCTCGCCCGGCTCTGGACGGCGGGCGGCGAGGCCGACTGGTCGGCCGTGCTGCCGGAGGGCCGCCGGGTGGACCTGCCGACGTACGCCTTCCAGCGGGACCGGTACTGGCCGCGGTTGCCGCTCGCGGCGTCCGGCCGGGCCGACGGTGCCGCCGCGGTCCTGGACGACTGCCTCTACCGGATCGACTGGAAGCCGGTCGAGGTCCCGCCGGCGCGGCTCGACGGCGGCTGGCTGCTGGTCACCGACACCGAGGACGACGGCGCGTTCGCGGATACCCTGCTCACGCGACTGCCCGCCGACACCGCCCCGGTCCGACTCGTCGTCGGCGACCTCGACCGGGAGCAACTGGCGGAGCGGCTGCGCGAGCTGGCCGAGAAGGCCCGCGGGATCGCCTACCTGCCCACCGGGCTGGACCGCGGCCTCGTGCTGCTGCACGCCCTCGGCGACGCGGAGCTGGAGGCGCCGCTGTGGATGGTCACCCGGGGCGCGGTGGCCGTGGACGCGGCGGACCGGGTCACCCGCCCCGAGCAGGCGCAGCTGTGGGGCTTCGGCCAGGCCGCGGCGCTGGAGCACCCGCGGAGCTGGGGCGGGCTGGTCGACCTGCCCGCCGAGCCGGACGCCGGCACCCTCGCGGCGCTCGCGGCGGTGCTCGACGGGGCGACCGGGGAGGACCAGCTCGCCCTGCGCGGTGAGCGGGTGCTCGCCCGCCGCCTGGTCCGCACCGATGCGGGAGCGGCCCCGGCGGAGCCCTGGCGGCCGTCGCGGCCCGGCACGGTGCTGGTCACCGGCGGTACCGGCGCGCTGGGCGCGGTCGTCGCCCGCTGGCTGGTCGGCCGGGGCGTCACCGACCTGGTCCTCACCGGCCGCCGCGGCTCCCGGACCCCGGGCGCCGAGGAGCTGACCGCCGAACTGACGGCGGCCGGCGCCCGGGTGACGGTGGCCGCGTGCGACGCCGCCGACCGGGAGGCGCTGGCGGCGACGCTGGCCGCGGTCCCGGCCGACCGGCCGCTGATCGGCGTCGTGCACGCGGCCGGTGTCGCCCAGTCGGCGATGCTGGCGCAGACCGGCGTGGAGGACATCGCGAGGATCACCGGCGGCAAGGTCGACGGCGCCGCCCACCTGGACGAGCTCACCGCGGAGGCGGACCTGGAGCTGTTCCTGGTCTTCTCCTCCATCGCCGCCACCTGGGGCAGCGGCGGGCAGGCCCTCTACGCGGCGGGCAACGCCTACCTGGACGCCCTGGCCCGGAACCGGCGGGACCGCGGTCTCGTCGGGACGTCGGTCGCGTGGGGCCCGTGGGCGGGCGCCGGGATGGCGGCCGACGGGGCGGAGGAGTACCTGCGCCGCCGCGGACTGACGCCGCTCGACCCGCAGTTCGCGCTCACCGCCCTGGCGGCGGCCGTGGACGGCGGCGCGAGCGCGCTGACCGTCGCCGACGTGGACTGGACCCGGTTCGCGCCCGCCTTCACCTCGGGCCGGCCGAGCCCGCTGCTGGGCGAACTGCCCGAGGCGGCCGACGTCCGGTCCCCGGCCGGGGCCGCGGCTCCGGCCGGGATTCCTGCGGCGGACGGCGGGGCGCTGCGCGCCCGGCTGGCCGGGCTGGACGCCAAGGAGCGGACGGCCGTCCTGCTGGAGCTGGTC
Source organism: Kitasatospora sp. NPDC054795 (assembly GCF_053611565.1). Taxonomy (NCBI): domain Bacteria; kingdom Bacillati; phylum Actinomycetota; class Actinomycetes; order Kitasatosporales; family Streptomycetaceae; genus Kitasatospora; species Kitasatospora sp. NPDC054795. The sequence goes on along the minus strand of NZ_JBSHAP010000097.1, from coordinate 22,654 downwards.
CGGGACGTGCTGGTCGAGGTGCTCCGCTACTCCGCGGCCGAACAGATCGACGAGACCAGGCCGTTCCGCGACCTCGGCTTCGACTCGCTCACGGCCGTCGAGTTCCGCAACCGGCTGGCGCGGGAGTGCGGCGTCGCGCTCCCGGCGACGATCGTCTTCGACCACCCGACCCCGGTCGCGCTGGCAGGCCACCTGCACGGCGCGCTCCCGGGCGGCGCCGAGCCGGCCGCGGACGTCGAGCCGCTGCTCGGGATGCTCGACGGGCTGGAGGCGGCGATGACCGTCAACCCGCTGGACGAGCTCTCCCGCTCCAGGGTGACCGTGCGGCTCCAGGCCTTCCTGGCCCGCTGGTCCGCCGTTGCCCCGGTGGAGGAGGACACCATCGCGGACCTCCTCGACGCCGCGGACGACGAGGAACTGCTCAACCTGGTCCGGGAGGAGCTGGGCAACAGCGACCTGGGCTGAGCGGTCCCGCCCGGCGTCGTACGCGGGCAGCCGGATGTGCCGGAACGCGGTGCCACCGAGTCGATCGGTGGCACCGCGCCGCGCCGGACCCGTCGAACGGCGCACGAGGAGAGCGGCCGGAACACGAAGAGAGCGGCCGGAGCACATCGCTCCGGCCGCCCTTTCCCGTCCGTCAGGACCGCTCGACCCGCCGGGGGCCGTCCCGCCGTCAGGCCCCGTCCAGCACCTCCACCAGCGCCGTCAGGAACTCCTTCGGCCGTTCCAGCTGCACGCTGTGCCCGGCGCCTTCGACCGCTACCTCGCGCACCCGACCGCCGGCGGCGGCGTAGCGGTCCAGTACGGCGCGGGTCTGGGCCACCATCGGCTGGGCCGGGCAGGTGTCCGCGCCGGGCCAGCCCGGGACGGCACCGATGGCGCCCAGGTGGGCCAGGTCGAAGAGCGAGGTGTCGGAGACGATCACGTCGGCCGTGCCGCGGATCCACAGGATCGGCGGCTTCGGCTCGACCAGTTCCAGGTCGTCGATCCGGAAGTGGGTCGGCGCCATCGAGTTGAGCACCCCGCGTTCGCCGGGACCGAAGCCCGGCCAGGCGTCGCTCGTGCGGCTGTCGCCCGGGTAGTGGTCCTCCCCGGTCCGGGTGGTCAGCATCGCCGCCACGTAGTGGTCCGGCTCCGCCAGCGGCTCGCTGACGTAGGTGGTGTTCAGCACCGAGAGCGGCGCGAACGGCGACTCGGCGCCCGTCTCGCCCTCGCGCAGCAGCCGGACGAAATCGGGGGCCGCGCCGCCGGCGCCGGAGCCCGCCCCGTCGGGCGAGTTGAGCCGCCCGTCCACCCCGTGGGTGCCGCCGAAGCCGTACGGGGAGACCGGGTTGACCAGGGTGAGCGAGCGGACCAGCTCCGGGTGGTCGCGCAGCAGTTGCAGCACCACACCGCCGCCCATGCTCCAGCCGACCAGGTGGACCGGGCCCAGGGCCAGCGCCCGGAGGTAGGAGAGCAGGTCCTCGCTGTGGTCGCGCAGGCCCCGGGTGGCGTCCACCGGGAGCGGCTCGGTGCGGCCGAAGCCGCGCAGGTCGGGGGCCAGCGGGCGGTAGCGGGCGGGGAGCCCGGTCATGGTCGAGTGCCAGAAGACGCCGGAGGAGACGTTGCCGTGCACCAGGACCACGGGTTCCCCGGTGCGGCCCTCGATCTCGGCGTAGCCCATGGTGAGCCGGTCGGTGGGGATCAGTCGATCGGTGATCATCCGGGATGTCCTCAGTTCAGCCAACTGGCGACCTGCGCGCTCGCCGCGTTGTCCCAGCCGAGTTGCAGGTGGTTGGCGAGGGCGATCAGCGCGGTGCCGCCGACGGTGCCGAAGCCGGTCTTGTCCAGGGCGCTGGCCACGAAGACCACGCCGTCGCTGGGCCCGCGGTTCTCGTTGAAGATCCCGACGATGCTGGGCGTGCCGCCGGCCAGGAGGTAGGCCGTCACCGAGGAGGGCACCCCGGCCTGGTGCAGCGGGGCGATCAGCGAGCCGGCGTTGATCGCGGCCTGGATGCCGCCGCCGTCGGTGTAGAAGCCCTGGCCGCCGTAGTAGGTCGTGTACCAGTCCTGCTGGGTCTGGTCGATGCCGAACACCGAGTCCCAGCGGGCCAGCATCTGCCGCTGCCCCGGGTAGTTGTCGTAGCCGCCCGAGGGGGTGAAGGAGAACTCCGGGTGCGCGGTGTAGGTGCCGTAGCAGGTCATGCGCAGGTGCGGGGACGGGGCGTTGACCGCACCGCCGCACTGCGGCCAGATCGAGAAGTCGTGCGCCCACCCGTGCGCGAACGGGTAGTCGTAGCCGCCGTTCGGGCCGCCGAGGGTGATCAGCTTGCGCACGTCGCCCGCGTACGGGCGGCCCCAGGAGGGCTTCACCGAGGACACGTAGGCCCGCGAGGACATCTCGCCCTTGCTCCAGCCCACCACGTCCACCTGCGGGACGCCGAGCTTGGCACGGATCAGCGCGACGGCGTCGCCGACCTCCTGGGCCTGCATCAGGTTGTCGCCCTGCTTGTGCGCGAAGCCGATCGCGAAGACCCGGTAGCCCTGCCCGGCCAGGTTCTGCATCAGCCCGGTGTTCGGGCAGGACATGGAGCCGCAGCCGTAGCCGCCGGACTCGCCGGGGTTGGCCCAGGCCCGGTCCGGGTTGTCGTTGGCGCCGTGCACCAGCAGCACCGGGACCTGGTGCGCGCCGGTGTTCCAGCCCGGGGCCGAGTAGAGCAGGAAACGGCCGGAGAAGGGCTGCTTGACGCCGCCGAAGAAGGTGAGCCGCTGGCCGTCCTGGTCGCCGCGGCCGTCCGGCGGGTACTGCTCCTGCCGGAAGCCGGTGGTGGTGTCGAGGTAGCGCTCGACCCGGTCCCAGCCGTTGGCGACGGTGCTGTAGGTCGCCTCCAGGGTCAGGTTGGCCGGCACCGCGGCCGCGGCCGGACCCGCCGGGACGGCCGCACCGATCAGCGCCAGGACGCCCGCGAGCACCCAGCCCAGTCCTCTTCGCCTGCCACGCCCGTTCCTTCGCATACGCGTTCACTCCTCCACACCGGGGGCCAAGTGCGCGACACGCTACGGACGCCGCAGTGCCGTCCCTATGGAGGCGTCACATACCTCCGGCGTTCCGGTATGGGTGTCCACCACCTGGCCGGAGGCGGGACCCGGCTCCACTCTTCACGGAGACCGGTCGCCGCCGAGGTCCGCCCCCGCCGGGCGGAGGACCCCGCCGTTCCTCCACCGGACGGTCATGCGTCGGACACGTCCTGGTGCCGCGGGTCGGCCGTCAGACTGATCGCCGAGGCGGGGCACAGTGCGACCGCCTCGCGAACCGCGTCCAACGCCCCGGCCGGAGGCTCGGGTTGCCGCACGACCGACGTGCCGTCCTCCTCGCGCTGGTCGAAGACCTCGCCGGCCGTCAGGACGCACATTCCGGAGCCGATGCAGCGGCCGGCGTCCACGGTGATCCTCATCGATCACGCGTCCCAGGTGACGGGGAGGCTCTTCACGCCGTAGATGTCCGCGATCTCCGGGCGCAGGGAGACCTCCTCGGGCGGTACGGCCAGGCGCAGCGTCGGGAAGCGGTCGAGCAGCGCGGGGAAGGCGACCCGCATCTCGATGCGGGCCAGCTGTTGGCCCAGGCACTGGTGGATGCCGTGGCCGAAGGCCAGGTGTCCGCCGTCCTGCCTGCGCAGGTCGAGCACATGGGGATCGGGGAAGCGCTCGGGATCGCGGTTGGCGGTGTTGAACGAGAGGATCAGCCGCTCACCGGCCCTGACGGTCCGGCCGCCGAGTTCGACGTCCTCCAGGGCCGTCCGCATGAAGGTCTTGGCGACGCTCAGGTACCGCAGCAGTTCCTCCACGGCCCGGTCGGCGAGCGCGGGATCGCCCCGCAGCGCGGCCAGTTGGTCCGGGTTGCGCAGCAGCGCGAAGGTTCCGAGGGCCAGCATGTTCGCGGTGGTGTCGAGACCGGCCGCGAGCAGGATCAGGCTGATCCCCTTCAGCTCCTCGTCGGTCAGATCGCTGTCGGTGAGGTCGCTGAGCACGTCGTCGGTGGGGTCGGCGCGCTTGGCGGCCACCAGCTCGGCCAGGTACTCCTGGGTCGAGGCGTAGGCCGCCATGATGTCCTCGTCGCTCGTCTCCCCGTTCATGAACGAGTCGACCTGCTCCTGGAAGGAGCCCCGGTCCTCGTACGGCACCCCGAGCAGTTCGCAGATCACGATGGCGGGGATGGGCTTGGCGAACGCGGTCACCAGGTCCGCCGGGGGCCCGGCCGCCTCCATGGCGTCCAGGCGGGCGGTGGTCACCTGCTCGATGCGCTCGGTGAGCAGCCGCATCCGCCGTACGGTGAACTTGCCCGTCAGGGGCTTGCGGTAGCGGCTGTGCTGGGGCTCGTCCATGAGGACGAACTCCCCGGGCGGCGCCGGCGGGATCTGGAAGTCGCCGTAGTCGATGGTCGGGTGGAGCATCAGGTCCTTGCGCGAGCTGAACCTCGTGTCGGCCAGCACCGCCCTGACCAGGTCGTATCCGGTGACCAGCCAGCCGGGCCGCCCGCCGGGGAAGGTGTAGCGGCTCATCGGCGCGTGCCGGCGGGCGTCGATCAGCTCGGCGGGCGGGTCGAAGGGACAGCCGGGGCGGCGTGCCACCGGCATGGTCGTGACGGTGTGCGGGGATTCACCCATGGCCGTTCCTCGTTTCGCGTTGCCGTACGTTCGGATTAATGGAAAGCTACGGCCGTTTCTGACTTGACGTCAATCGCACGGAACGCGTCTTTCCAGCTCAGCGACGGTAAATTGATGCAATGACGCTGAACTCGAACGCAATGGATCGTTGCAATGGATGAAGGTTAAGGCAATGCCGCGCCCGGGCTCGCCCGCGAGTACGGGTCAGGCCGGGTAGCTGAACACGGCGGTGAGCTGCGGCAGCGCGTCCCAGCCGACGACCGCGCTGCCGGCGGACTCGGACAGCGCGCGGATGTAGGTGCCCGCGTACCCCTCGTCGGTCAGGTAGACGCCCCAGGTCGCGAGCCAGTCCCGCACCTCGCCGGTCTCCGCGTCCTGCACCGGCTCCGGCTGCGCCGGGGCCTTGCGCTGCACCAGGAACCGTCGCCGGTCGCACTCCGTCAGGGCCCGCCGCCAGTCCCCGTCGGACGTCTCCCAGCCGGCGACGATGCCGCCGCCGCGCGCGTCGTTGTTCGGCTTGAGGATCAGGTCCTCCCGATGGGCGCGGCAGTAATCGATCAGATCGACCACGTCGCCGTCCACCTCGACCGTGCCCTCGGCCATCGACCGCGTCCACGGCAGCATTCCGTCGATCAGGGCCAGCTCGTCCTCGGCCAGGGCGGCCCGGAACCGGGGGTCGTGCAGCATCGGCAGGATGCCCTTGTTGCCGTGCAGGTCGGTACAGATCGGGGTCAGCTGCACGGTCCGGCCCTCCTCGTGGGCGCGGAAGACCGGCTCCATGGCCGCGGCGACCTCCGGATCGGCGAGGATCTGGTCCACCGACACGTAGCGGAGGATCACGTCCACCGGGGTGCCGTCCAGGTGGATCTTCCCGCCCGGCGAGCTCAACTCGCCCACCTCGGCCAGTCGGAGGTCGATTCCCTTGCCCCGCATGTACTCCTGGAAGGGCAGCATGTACTTCCGGTACCGGGCCACCCGGCCGTTGCTCTCCAGCATCACGACCACCGGCGTGCCGGCGGCGGAGACGCTCTCGGCGCAGCGGGTGAGCATGCGGGCGATGCCCGCCCCGATGTCGGGGTAGGTCAGCCGGTGCTTCTCGGCGAACTCCCGGAACCTGGGCACGTCCATCAGCGCCCGCGGGATGTCGCCGGTCCGTTCCATGCCGCCGAGGTCGGCGCCGATGTTGAACTCCAGCAGCCGCCAGGAGTCGCCGTCGCGGTGCAGGTCGGCCCGGCCGTACGGGATCGGCGGCACGAGTCCGTTCCGGCGGACGATCTCCACCGACCGGCGGTCGAGCCCGAGCGCCTCGCCGTAGGCGAACACGTCGCCACCGTGGAGCCTGCCGGGCAGGGAGACGATCAGGTCGTGGAACCGCATGAGCCGGTCGGCGACGCCGCGGATCTCGGTCTCCTCGACGAACAGCGGCCGGCCGAGCACCCGTCCGTCGAAGGCCGCGGTGAAGTGCGGCGGGAACCGCAGGTGGTCGACGACCCCGCGCAGGCCGTCGCGCCCCTCGGCTGCGCATTCGTCCAGGTAGGACCGGGTGACGGGGCAGGGGTTCCGGTTCATGCGGTGACCGTTCGCTGGTAGAGGGTGGGCACCTTGCCGCGCTCGGTGCGCTCGAAGTCGCCGCGCTCGACGTGCTCCACGGTGAACCCCAGGCAGCGCGGGCCGGTGACGATCTGGTTGAGCTCGACGGTGTCGGCGAAGGCCGCGACCACCGCGTCGACGGTGATGTCCGCGGGTGTGCTCGGTGACAGCAGCAGCCGCACCCGGTACCGGTTGACGGTCCAGAGCACCTGCAACTGGCAGTCGGCGGGATCGGTGATGCCCAACCGGGCGAGCCGCGACATCAACTGGTCGGCGGAGACGGTCTCGGAGTCCACGTTCAGCGACTGCCGGGCCCGGCCGAGCAGGGTGAGCACGGAGGCCTGGCTGCCGCAGCGGCACGGCTGCGTGCTCAGCCGGCCCCGGTCGCCGATGGCGTAGCGGAACAGGGCCATGCCGGTGTCGCTCAGCGGCGTGACCAGGACCTCGCCCTCCTCGCCGGTGGCCACGGCGAGCCCGGTCTCCTCGTCGACGATCTCCACCACCATCGCGTCCTCGTGCACGTGGTGGTCGTTGCCGGACAGCCACTGGCACTGGTAGCCGATGGGCCCGGTCTCGGTGGTGGAGTAGGCCAGCGAGCGCACCGTCAGTCCGGGCAGGGCGGCGGTGAGCGCCGCGGTGCGGCTGGCGCCGAGGCTCTCCCCGATGTAGAGGTAGGTCCGCATCGAGGCGAGCAGGTCCGGGGGCGTTCCGGTGAGCAGGTCCACCCCGTACCCCGGCGGCGCGGCCAAGGTGTCGATCGCGTGCTCGGAGATCATCTTCGCCGTCTCCGTGACGCTGGTGACGTTGCCCAGGGGGTACACCCGCGCGCCGAGCAGCCGAGCGACCTCCTGGGTGAACAGGAAGGATCCGTTGAGTTCGGCCCCGTAGAGGCAGTTCGCCACCCGGCGGGGCGGCTCGGGCAGGGTCGCGCGCAGCCCGCGCGCGCCGAGCGCGGACACCTGCTCGTTGAACGCCCAGGAGTGGTACATCATCTTGACCTTGCTGGAGGTCCCGCTCGAACGAAGCACCATGCCGGGCTGGTCGCCGTCGATCAGGAACTCCGCCGAGTGCGGCGGACAGCCGTCGGCCAGCGCGGACGGGGTCAGCACGGGCAGTTCCGGCAACCGGTCCAGGCTGTGCACGGAGTCGAGCCCGGGCCAGCGGCGCAGCACCGCGGGCGTGCGCCGGGCCGCGGTCACCAACCGCGTGAAGTTGTGCGCCCGCAGTCGCTCGATCTCCTCCCGGCTGATGGCGTCCAGGTCGGCGGCGAGCCGAATGCCGGTGTTCATCGGGAACCTCCGTTGTGTGCTGATCTCGTCGCGCACGGTCGCCGTGCCTGCCCGGACGGCTCCGCGCGGCGCGTCCTCGCCCGGGCGGCCCCGGCGCCGACGGGCCGGCCGCGCCGGGCATTCGCGTGGTCCCATTCCCATTCCGTCGACGCCCGAACACTAGATTCCGCCGGACGACCGGACGACCGGCTTCTTTGCGTTATGGGGCGGCATTTTTTGCTGGGGGCCGCATTTGTTGCGCGAATTATCCGACCGTCGACGGGAGGCGTTCCGGTTCGTCCAACTCCCGCCAAACCCGGAACACGAACGGCCACAGCGAAACGAGCAGGCAGAGCCCGCCGAGCACGAGCACCGCGGCGGTCGGCCCGGCCGCGTCCAGCAGCACCCCGGCCAGCAGCAGTCCCACCGGCATGGCCGCGTTGGCCGAGGCGTGGAACGCCGCGAACACCCGGCCGCGCAGCCCCTCGGGCACCCGGGCGTACTTGACCGCGGCGATCACCGGGTTGATCGGGCCGTTCGCCATCATGCAGGCCGAGACCACCAGCACCAGCAGCACCGGGTGCGGGTCGGCCGCCACGGCCAGGAAGACGGGCGCGCCGGAGACCAGGGAGCAGATCGCGAACACCCGCCACCGGCGGCCGCCGTCGCCCAGCCAGCCGTACAGCGCCGTGCCCAGGATGCTGGCGCCGCTGGACGCGGCGATCAGCACGCCGACCAGCGTGCTGTCATGCCACACGGTCAGTCCGTAGGCGGGCAGCAGCACCGAGAGCAGTCCGACGGTGAGGGCGTTCAACGCCGCGCACTGCACGCCGATGACCAGCAGCAACCGGTCGCGCCGGAAGTGCTCGGCGGCCTGCTTGAGCTCCCGCAGGTAGCCGTGCGCACCGCCGGCCGGCTCGCGTCCGGCGGCGGCCGCGGGCCGGACCAGGAGGCCCACCAGCGCCGCCGCGGTGAGCAGCGCCGCGCCGTCGGCCAGCAGGACCCAGGTGGGTCCGATCAGCCCGATCAGAATGCCGCCGAGCGGCGCGCCGAGCAGGTCTCCGGTGCGCAGCGCGGACTCCTCCGCGCTGGTGCCCCGCTCGACGCGGACGCCGGTCGCGGCCAGCACGGCGGGCAGCAGCACCTGTTTGGCGCTGCGGGAGGGCGCTCGGCCGGCGCCGATCCCGAACACCAGGACCACGAGCACCGGCAGCGACAGCAGGTCCAGTGCCTCCGCGGCCGGGATCGCCATCACCGCGACGGAGGCCGCCAGGTCGGCCATGATGCTGCCGCGCCACGCGCCGTACCGGTCCAGCAGCGGGCCGACCAGCACCACCGAGAGGACCAGCCCGAGCGTTTCGGCGGCGGCCACGGCCCCGGTCTGGAGGCCGCTGCCGGTTCTGGACAGCACGAACCAGGGAAGGGCGATCATCGTCATCGTCGCGCCGCACGAGGAGACGCCGCACGCGGCGACGAGTGCGATCAACGGCAGTCGACGGATCACCGGCGTACTCCGCGGAACAAGGTGTTCACGATTCCCCTAAATGCCGATATTCGGATGCTAGTATCCGCTGGACCATTCATCGAATAATCCAATTCGGAGTCTCACCCGTGGATCCTGTTGTCACTGACCGGCTGGTGCTGCGTTCCTTCACCGAGGCGGATATCGACGACCTGCACGACATCCAGCGCCGTCCGGACGTGACCCGGTACCTGCTGTGGGACGCCCGCACCCGCGAGGAGACGCGCACCGCGCTGGCCACCAGGATCTCGGAGTCCGAGCTGGCCGGGGAGGGCGACAACCTGGCCGTCGCGGTGGAGCTGCGCGAGTCCGGCCGGCTCATCGGCGAGTTCAACCTGGACTGGCTGAGCGCCGAACTGGGCCGCGCCGAGATCGGTTTCGTGATGAACCCCGACCACGGCGGCCGCGGGTACGCCACCGAAGCCGGCCGCGAGGTGCTGCGGCTGGCGTTCGAGCGGTACGGCTTCCACCGGGTGGTCGGCATGTGCAACGGGAACAACGTTTCGTCGATGCGGCTGATGGAGCGTCTCGGCATGCGTCGGGAGGCGTTCTTCGTGCAGGGCGAGATGCTCAAGGGCCAGCGGGCGGACCTGGCCGTGTACGCGATGCTGGGCACCGAGTGGGCCGGCGCGGACGTCATCGCCGAGGGAGCTCCGGTCGCCCGGGGATGACGTCCGCACGTCGTGGTGGCCGCCCGCCTAGAGGGTGGTGGCCACCGCGGCGGGGTCGCTCGCGCGGAGGTAGTCCGCGAGCGTGTCGTAGCGTTCACGGAGCTGACGCTTGAGCACCTTGCCGGTGACGCCCTGCGGGATGTCGGTGACGGAGCGGGTCAGTTCGAGCACGGCCAGCGTGGGGTGGCCGGCCGCGCCGAGCACGGTGTTGGCCGAGGCGAGCAGCTGCGACGGGTCGAGGCGCTCGCCGTGGGCGGCGACCAGCGCCACCGCGACCGTGTTCCCGCCGTGCCGGCCGGCCACGACCGTGCAGTCCACGATCACCGGCAGCTCGTTGAGCAGGAGTTCCTCCATCTGCACCGAGTGCGCGGGGCCCGCCGCGGTCTCGATGGTGTCCACCGCCCGGTCCACCTGGTAGAAGTCGCCGGCCTCGTCCTGGTACGCCAGGTCGCCGGACAGCCAGTACCCGGACAGCCGGCTGCGGTAGGTGGTGTCGGAGTCGTTCCAGTACCCCGCGGTGATGGTGGGGCCCTTGGCGCCCAGCAGTCCGATCTCGCCGCGGTCGGCCGTGGTGCCGTCCCGGCGCAGCACGACGACCTCGGACAGCGCGTCGGGACGGCCGATGCAGCGGTCGTTGCGCTGCGAGGCCAGCGATCGCGGCTGCACCATCAGGCCCCAGCCCAGTTCGGTGGCGCCGAAGCGGTCGTAGAACACCGCGGAGGGCAGCTCGGCGTCGCGCTTGCCCAGGATGGCCTTGAGGTGGGCCTCGTGGATGGCGTCGCCCATGGTCACCCAGCTGTCCACCGAGTCGACCGCGCCGTCGGCGACCTCGACGTCGGCCAGTTCCGTGAACGCGTGCGCGAAGGCCATCACCGTGGTCGGTCGGTACCGGCGGATGGCGTCGACCAGGTCGGCGCCGGTGGGGTCGTAGTGGGCGACCATGGGCGTGCCGGCCAGGACGGCGTAGTTGACGTACACCACCGAGCCCAGGTGCGACTGCGGCTGTGCGGCCATCATCAGGTCGTCGGGCGAGTCCAGGTAGTTCGTGAGCCGGAACCGCGGGCCGGCGACGCTGGACGCGTGCGTCTGCACCACCGGCTTGGGGAAGCCCGTGGTGCCCGAGGAATGCAGGATCGAGACCGGGTCGTCGGGCGCGTGCCGGAACCGCGCGGCGGCGGCCAGCTCGGCCTGGGGCGGCGCGGGCACGTCCTCGGCCAGTACGACCCAGCGCGAGCCCGGCAGTTCGGCGAGCTCGGGGCCGAGGAGGTCGCGCCGGCCGCGGGTCGTGTACACGCCGACCGGCTCGGTGCGCCGGATCAGTTCGAGCGCGTTCTCCTTGGGGGCCTTGCTGTTGATCAGCACCGCGATCGCGCCGATGGTCGCCAGCGCGTGCAGGTGGACCGAGTACGCGAAGGAGTCCTCGATGTGGACCGCGACCCGGTCCCGGGGCCGCACGCCCCGGTCGAGGTACCAGACCGACCAGCTCTGCACGAGCCGGTCCAGCCCGCGGAGGCTGAACTCGGTCGTCGTCCCGCCGTCGCAGGTGGCGACCGGCCGGCCGGTGGCGATGAACGGCAGGTCCGGGTTCGGGCTGGCGGCCAGCGCCGACTCCAGGACGTTCCCGCCCCCGAGACGGGGATCCGCGGCGAGCTTCGCACGTGACTCGGCGGACAGCAGGGTTCGAGCGGACAAGGTCATCGGCGCGCCTTCCGGTGATGGTTTCCGGGAACCGATCGTCCGTGGACGTGCCGGAAGCGACAAGGTCTTTCTTGCGCATGTGGACCTCGGTTGTTGCGCGAGACCGCGTTTGTTGCCGCAACCGCCGCGCGGGCTCCTGCGGACCGCTGTTGGCAGGTACATCTGGAAGAGCCCTTCGGTGGGCGAGACGATCACGAGGAGATTCCAGGTGACCATGGGGGATTCGGCGGCACGATCCGGCGGAGCGGACCGCCGACTCGAGGAACTGCGGGGCGAACTGGACGGCATCGACGCCCGTCTGCTGGACGTGCTGCGCGACCGGATCGACGTCTGTGTGCGCATCGCCCACCACAAGAGGGAGCACGGCGTCCCGATGATGCAGCCGCACCGCATCGGCATCGTGCAGGAGCGGGCCGCGCGGTACGGCGAGCGCAACGGGATCGACCAGGACTTCCTGCGCCGGCTGTACGACCTGATCATCGCCGAGACCTGCCGGGTCGAGGACCTGGTCATGGGCAACACCCCGGCGAACTAGGCGCCACGGCCACACTGAAGGAAGGACAGACCGGGCAATGCGGATGCTGCTGATCGACAACTACGACTCGTTCACCTACAACCTGTACCAGCTGCTCGGCGAGGTGACCGGCCGGGCGCCGGTCGTGGTGCGCAACGACGCCGAGTTCCCGGCGGAGCGGATGGCCGAGTTCGACGGCATCGTGGTGTCCCCCGGGCCCGGCCGGCCCGACCGGGCCCGTGACTTCGGCATCAGCTCCCGCGCCGTCCTCGACTCGGGACGGCCGGTGCTCGGCGTGTGCCTCGGCCACCAGGGCATCGCGAACCTGTTCGGCGGCAAGGTCGGCCTCGCGCCCGAGCCCATGCACGGCCGCAGCTCGCTGGTGCACCACACCGGCGACGGCGTCTTCGCCGGGCTGCCCACGCCGTTCTCGGTGGTGCGCTACCACTCGCTGACCGTCACCGACCTGCCCGAGGTGCTCGAACGCACCGCGTGGACCGAGGACGGCGTGCTGATGGGCCTGCGCCACCGGACGGACCCGCTGTGGGGCGTCCAGTTCCACCCCGAATCCATCAGCAGCGAGCACGGCAGGCTGCTGCTGGCGAACTTCCGCGACCTCGCGATGGACGCCCGCCCCGCTCCGGCCGTCGCCCCGCCTCCGCCGGCCGCGCGGCCGGCGCGCGGTGACGCCACGCCGGATCTGCGCCTGCACGTGCGCGAGACGGCGCACGAGCCGGACCCGGACGCGGCGCACCGGGAACTGTTCTCCGGCTCCACCCGCAGCTTCTGGCTGGACAGCAGCGAGACCCGCCACGAACGCTCGCGGTTCTCGATCATGGGCGACGACAGCGGACCGCTGGCCGAGTACATCTCCTACGACGTCGGCCGGCGGCTGGTCACCGTCACCCACTCGGACGGCCGGGTCGAGGAGGTCCACCGGGACTTCTTCGGCTACCTCCAGGACAGTCTGGCCGCGCGGTCGCTGCCGGCACCGGACGGTCTGCCGTTCGACTTCAACCTGGGCTACGTCGGTTACCTGGGCTACGAGTTGAAGGCCGAGACCGGTGGCTCCCGGGTGCACCGGGCCGACACCCCCGACGCCGCCCTGCTGTTCGCCGACCGCGCGCTGGTCGTCGACCACGTGGAACACCGGTCGTACCTGCTGGCGTTGAGCACCCCGGAGCACGAGGCGGCCGCGCTCGGCTGGCTGGACGAGACGGCGGCTCGGCTGTCCCGGCTCGACGGGTCCGCCGCGGACGACTCGGGCCGGACAGGTGTGCTGGCCGGCGCCGAGGCCGCCGACATGGCCGGCTGGGAGACCGCCCGTCCGCGCCACGACCGCGAGGGCTACCTCAAGCGGATCGAGGAGTGCCTCGACGAGATCCGGCTCGGCGAGTCCTACGAGATCTGCCTGACCAACACGGTCACCGTGGACGAGAGGATCGATCCCCGGCACACCTACTCCCGGCTGCGCCGGATCAGCCCGGTGCCCTACGGGGCCTTCCTGGACTTCGCCGAGGTCGCGGTGCTCAGCGCGTCGCCGGAGCGGTTCCTGCGGATCGGCGCCGACGGCGTCGTGGAGTCCAAGCCCATCAAGGGAACCCGGCCCCGCGGCGGCACTCCCGACCAGGACGAGCTGCTCAAGCTGGACCTCTCCACGCACGAGAAGGACCGCGCGGAGAACCTGATGATCGTCGACCTGGTGCGCAACGACCTGAACACGGTGTGCGAGATCGGCTCGGTGCACGTCCCGGTGCTGTTCGACGTGGAGACGTACGCGCCGGTGCACCAGCTGGTCTCCACCGTCCGCGGCACGCTGCGGGCGGAGGAGAGCGCGGTCGGCTGCGTGCGCGCGGCGTTCCCCGGCGGCTCCATGACCGGTGCGCCGAAGGTGCGCACGATGGAGATCATCGACCGGCTGGAGGAGGGGCCGCGCGGCGTCTACAGCGGCTCGCTGGGCTGGTTCGCGCTGTCCGGCGCCGCGGATCTGAGCATCGTGATACGGACCCTGGTCGCCACCGGCGAACGGATGAGCTTCGGCGTCGGCGGCGCGATTGTGGCGCTGTCGGACCCCGACGAGGAGTACGAGGAGACCGTGGTGAAATCGCGCGCGGTGCTCACCGCGGTCGCGGCGACGGCGCTGCGCCCCGCGCTGGGAGGACTGGCATGAGCGGGGCCGGAGTCCGGTCGCTGCGGCGTTGTCTGGTGGCGGGCGGCGCCGGCGCGGTCGGCGGCATGTTCGCCTCGCTGCTGGCCGGTTCGGGCGCCGAGGTCGTCGTGGTGGACCCGGCCGGCGGCGACATCGCCGGGGACATCACCGCGCCCGGTGACGCCCTGGTCGCGGAGCTGGGCAAGGCGGACCTGGTGCTGCTGGCGGTGCCCGAGCGCACGGGGCTGGCCGCGATCCCGCTCGTCGCTCCGCACCTGCGTCCAGGTGCCCTGCTGGTGGACACGCTGTCCGTGAAGGACGCCGTGGTGACCGCGCTCCAGGGCGTCGAAGGCGTGCAGGCCGTCAGCCTGAACCCGATGTTCGCGCCGGCCCTGGGCATTCCCGGCAAGCCGGTCGCCACCGTCGTGGTGCACGACGGGCCGGCCGCGGCCGAACTGCTGCGGCTGCTCGCCGAGTGGGGCGGCCGACCGGTGCTGCTCGACGCCGAGCGGCACGACCGGCTCACCGCCGCCGCGCAGGTGCTCACCCACGCCGGCGTGCTCGGTTTCGGGCTGGCGCTGGAGGAACTCGGCACCGACATCGGCGAACTCGGCGAGATCGCCCCGCCGCCGCACGCGACCCTGCTGGCCCTGCTGGCCAGGATCGCCTCCGGGACACCGGAGGTGTACTGGGACATCCAGGTCGCCAATCCCGACGCCGCGCGGGCCCGCGGTGCGCTGGCCGCGTCCGTGCGCCGACTGGCCGACCTGATCGACGGCGGCGACGAAGCCGGGTTCGCCGCGGCGCAGGGCCGGCTGCGCGACCTCTTCGGCACCGCCCTGGACGAGCACCGCGACACCTGTGCCCACCTGTTCGACGCCCTGTCCGCGTCCACCCGAATCGAGGCGACATGATCCAATCGCAGCAGGAGACACAGCCGGCCAACTGGGTCGAGTCCCGCATCAACAAGACGTCCGACTCCCTGGACGTGGCGTTCGAGCAGGGCCTGACCGGGCACGTGGTCACCGGCCGCAAGCCCGGCAAGGTGGTCTGCCTGGCGGACGGCACCGAGGCGCTGGAGTTCGTGTCCTGCTCCTACCTCGGTCTTGAGGAGCACCCCGCGCTGGTGACGGCCGCCGAGGAGGCGCTGCGCCGCTTCGGTGTGCACCTGTCGACCTCCCGCAACCGGATGCGCCCGCACTACCTCGGCGAGTTGGAGGACCTGCTCTCCACGGTGTACCGCGGCAACAAGGTCGTCCCCTTCACCTCCGTCGGAACCGTCCACCTGGGACTGCTGCCGCTGCTCGGCGCCGGCGCGTTGCCCAGCTACCCGATCGCGCCCGGCGGCGCGACCTTCCTGGTGGACCGGACCGCGCACTCCTCGATGCAGGTGCTGCGGGGGGTCCTCGACCAGATCGGCCCCGCGCGCCGGTTCGACCTGGAGACGCCCGACTCACTGGAGTCCGCGCTGCGCGACGCCCGTCGCGACGGGCGCACGCCGATCGTGCTGATCGACGGCGTCGGCTCGATGGGCGGTCTGATCGACGTCGCCGGGATCCTGGAGGCGCTGGCGCCCCACGGCGGACACCTCTACATCGACGACGCGCACGGCATCTCCGTCGCGGGCAAGCACGGCGCCGGCTACGCCTTCGAGGCGCTCGGCGACTGGCTGCCGCCCAACGTGGTCATCGCCGGCTCGCTGTCCAAGGCGTTCGGCGGCTGCGGCGGGTTCGCGGTGGTGCCGAGCGAGGACGACGTGCGTGTGCTGCGCAAGTTCGCGAACCCGCTGGTCTTCGGGCACTCGATCATGCTGCCGATGCTGGCCGCGAACGTCGCCTCGGCCCGGCTGCACCTCGACGGCGAGGTCGCCGCGCTGCAGGAGCGGCTGTGGCGCAACACCGAGGTGTTCGACGAGCTGACCGGCAATCGGCTCGTCAACGCCGGTCTGCGGTCCCCGGTGCGCGGTGCGCACTTCGACACCGAGGAGGCGGCCTTCCGCGCGGCCACCACGCTGAAGGAGGCCGGGGTGCTCATCCTGCCGGCCTTCTTCCCCACCGTGGCCAAGGGCACCGGTCTGATCCGCTTCGCCCTGTCCTCGCTGCACGAACGCGGCCATCTGGAGACGGCCGCGAACATCCTGGAAGGAGTCCGGAACGGATGACCGCCGACACTGGTGAACCGACGCTGGGTGCGTTCCTGACGGACGCCGAGAAGACCCTCGCCGAGGCCGGCGCCTGGCAGCCGCGCGGGGACGCCGAGAAGCTGGCCGAGTACGTGCTGGGCCGCGCCGTGGAGCGGCTGTCCCTCGACGCCGCGCTCGGCCGGGAGGATCTGGCGCGGCTGCGGGACCTGGTCGCCCGCCGGGCCGACCGCACGCCGGTGGAGTACCTGACCGGCCGTGCCGTGCTCGGCGGTGTCGAGGTCGCGGTGGGCCCGGGCGTCTTCGTGCCCCGCAAGCACACCGAGCCGCTGCTGGCCTGGGGGCTGGACGTGGTGAGCGAGGTGTCCAAGCCGCTCGCGGTGGACCTGTGCACCGGATCGGCGGCGATCGCCCTGGCGGTCGCGCACGCCCGGCCGGACGCGACCGTGCACGCCATCGAGCTCGACCCGGTGGCCCTGACGTGGGCGCGCCGCAACGCCGCGCGGCAGGCGGAACTGGGCGACACCCCGATCATCCTGCACGCCGGCAATGTCACCGACGCCGCGATGTTCGCCGACCTGGACGGCACGGTGGACCTGCTGCTGGCCAATCCGCCGTTCGTGGTGGACGGCGTCGTGCTGCCGCCGGAATGGCAGGAGCACCAGCCGTGGCCCGCGCTGTTCGGCGGCCAGGACGGACTCGTCGTGATCCGCGCGGTGGTGGCGGCCGCCACCCGGCTGCTGCGTTCCGGCGGCGGCGTCGCGATCGAACACGACGACGAGCAGGCCGACGTGGTCATGTCCCTGCTGCGGGAACAGGACGCCTTCACCGGCATCAGCTACGGCGTGGACCACTGGGGCACCCCCCGGTACACCACCGCGCGCAGAAAGTAACGAGGAAGACCATGGAACACACGTCACCATCCGAGAGGCTCTCCCGCCGCCAGGTGCTGCGCGGCGGCGCGGTCGTCGCGGGCGCGGGCGCGCTGTGGCTGACCGCGGGCACGGTGCCCGCCGGCGCGGTGCCCGCGTCCGCGCAGACGCCGCAGCCGGACGGCCGTCCCGGCGAGAGCAGCGTGACCGTGCGGGACAGCGCCAACGTCGGGGTCGCGGTGTCCCCCGACGGCCGCCGGCTCGCGGTGGACATCGCCGGCGGCATCTGGCTGCTGCCGGCCGCGGGCGGCCGGGCCCAGCGGATCACGCCGGAGGAACACGACGCGACCCGGCCGCACTGGTCGCCCGACGGGCGCCGGATCGTGTTCCAGTCCTTCCTCGACACCGCCTACGACGTGTGGATGATCAACGCCGACGGCACCGGGCTCACCCGGCTCACCACCGGCTGGGGCTTCGACCTGGAACCGCGCTTCTCGCCCGACGGCAAGCAGGTGGCCTTCGCCTCCGACCGCGACCACGTCAGCCGGATCTGGGTGCTGGACCTCGCCAGCGGGCAGCAGCGCGCCGTCACCGACGCCGACGAGGTGCACGCGGCCCCGGTGTGGTCCCCGGACGGCACGAAGCTGGCCTACGTCGTCGGTGACGGCGCCATCGAGGAGCTGGACCTGGGCTCGGGCGTGCGCAGGCAACTGCTCGGCGCACCGGCCGACGCCCTGGTGTACTCGCCGGTCTACGCGCCGGACGGCCAGGTCAGCTACCTGAGCGCGGGCGGCACCGGGACCACGATGATGCTCGGGGCCAAGGCGATCGTGACCGGCGAGGACCTGCCGCCGCTGCCGGTGTCGTGGACCTCGGCGCAGGAGTTCGTCTACAGCTC
The DNA here is from genome assembly GCF_053611565.1 of Kitasatospora sp. NPDC054795. Taxonomy (NCBI): domain Bacteria; kingdom Bacillati; phylum Actinomycetota; class Actinomycetes; order Kitasatosporales; family Streptomycetaceae; genus Kitasatospora; species Kitasatospora sp. NPDC054795. The sequence continues at coordinate 4,689 of NZ_JBSHAP010000097.1, read as the reverse complement.
CGGCGGCCGGCTGCGCCGCCGCTCGCTCTCCGGGGCCGTGCGGGAGATCCCGTTCACCGCCGAACTGCCGTACTCGGCGCGGAACTACCAGCGCAAGCGGCGGAACCTCGTGTCGGACGCGTCGCGCCGGGCGAAGGGCATGGCCGACCCCGCGGTGTCGCGGGACGGCAAGCAGGTGGCGTTCCGCGCGCTGAACGCGCTGTGGCTGCTGCCGGTCGGCGGCAGGCCCCGCAAGGTCGTGGACGACGGGTTCTTCGCGGCCGATCCGGACTTCGCGCCCGACGGCAAGTCCCTGGTCTACGTCAGCGACCGCGCCGGCACCGCCAACCTGTGGCGGCTGGACCTGGCGACCGGGCGGTCCGACCGGCTCACCGATCTGCCCGGCGGCCAGCTCGCGCCGCGGTTCTCCCCGGACGGCGCGAAGATCGCCTACCAGGACGAGTCCGGTCAGACCTGGGTGTTCGACGTCGCCGACCGCTCGGTGCGCCAGGTGCTGCCCGCGCTCTACCAGCCGGGCCGGCCGACCTGGTCGCCGGACGGCGGCAGGATCGCGCTGGCCGCGCTGATGCCGTACTCCAAGCGCACCTCGAACGGCAACAACCAGGTGCTGACCGTGGACCTGACCGACAACAAGGTCCGGTACCAGGAGATCGGGCCGGACCGGTCGATCAGCACCCGCGACAACGACGGCCCGCTGTGGACCTCCGACGGCCGGCACCTGGTGTTCGGCGCGGAGAGCCTCGCCTGGCGGGTCCCGGTGGCCGCCGACGGCACCATCACCGGCGAGCCGCAGCAGCTGACCGACGAGGTCACCGACTCGCTGTCGATCAGTGCGGACGGCACCGTCGTCTACCTGTGCAACGGCGTGCTGCGCACCGTCGGGCCCGACGGCGGCCCGGCCCGCACGATCACCGCCGACCTCACCTACCGCCCGGCACGGGTCAGCGAGCCCACGGTCGTGCGCGCGGGCGCGCTCTGGGACGGCACCTGCGAGCAGCTGCGCCGCGACGTCGACATCGTGGTGCGCGGCACGACGATCGAGGCGGTGCTGTCCAGGGGCGGCGGCGTGCCCAGCGGCGTGCGGATCGTGGACGCCTCCGGGCTGACGGTGATGCCCGGCCTGATCGACACCCACAACCACTGGAACATGCGCGGCAAGCAGTGGGGCGACCGGCAGGGGCGGCTGTGGCTGTCCTACGGCGTGACCACGAGCAAGTCGCCCGGCGACCTCGCGTACCAGATGGTGGAGAACCGGGAGGCGATGGAGGCCGGCACCAGGGTCGGCCCCCGCTACCTCGGCTCGGGACAGGCGCTGGACGGCAGCCGGGCCTTCTACAACTGCATGCGGCCGGTCCACACCGCCCAGCAGCTGGAGCGGGAACTGGACCGCGCGGAAGGGCTGGACTACGACCAGATCAAGTCGTACATGCGGATGCCGGTGGCCTTCGAGCAGCGCATCGTGGCCAGGGCGCACGCGATGGGCGTGCCGGTCACCTCGCACTATCTGTACCCGGCGGCGCACACCGGCCTGGACGGCATGGAGCACCCCGGTGGCGGCCATCGGCTGAACTACTCGCGCACGCTGAGCTACGCCGGTTTCCGCATGTCCCAGGACGCGGTGGACCTGCTCGTGGCCAGCGGCATGTGGGTGTCGTCGACCATGATCTTCGCCAGCGAGCTGTACGCCGGCGACCGGTCGCTGGTGGAGGACGAGCGCACCAAGGTGCTGTTCCCGGACTGGGACTACCGGCGCCTGGTGGCCAAGGCCGACGGCGCCGCGCAGCCGGGTCCGGAGAGCGAGCTCGACCAGCGGATCACCAAGGGCATGGTGGACGCGCTGCTGCGGGTGCACCGCGGGGGCGGCCTGGTCGTCTTCGGCACCGACGCGCCGCTGGACGACATCGGCGTCAGCGCGCACCAGAACCTGCGCGTGCTGGTGAAGTACGGGTTCACTCCGCGCGAGGCGCTGATGACCGCGACCGGCAACGCCGCCAGGGCGCTGGGCTACGGCGACCAGCTGGGCGCGGTGGCGCCGGGGAGGATCGCCGACCTGGTCATGGTCGAGGGCGACCCGCTGACCGACATTCGCGCCGCGGCCGCGGTGCGGTCGGTCATGGTGGCCGGCGTCACCCGCACGGTGCCGGAGATCCTCGCGCCGTTCCGGCCGGCCAAGGCGGCCAAGGCGGCGGAGGCGGCCGGGGCGGCCGGGACGCCCGTCGTGACCGTTCGCCCGGCCGCGCCGTCGGCCTCGCAGGACCCCGCTCAGTACTGGCACCGTCCGGAGTGGAGCATGCGTCAGTGCTGCCAGCACTGACCGTGCGGTGGGGGGGGCCCGGGCCCCCCCCCCCGCCCCCCCCCCGGGGGGGCCCACCCCCAAAGTAGAGGGGGGGGGCGGGAGGATAATGACAGTTTAGAACCCCACCCGGGACAGGCGTT